>CALMSE010000021.1 GCA_937872275.1 uncultured Leucobacter sp.
GCCGAAGTTGCGCCAGGCCGAGGGCTGGAAGGAGGTCACGATGTTCCAGCCGATGCGGCCGCGGGTGAGCGCGTCGAGCGTCGAGAGCTTGCGCGCGAAGGAGTAGGGGTGATCCTGGATCACGTTCGAGCTGAACGCGAAGCCGAGGTCCGTCGTCGAGCTCGCGAGCGCCGCGGTCAACGCGAGCGGATCGCCGAGGGGGAACTGCGTGGCCTCGCGCACCGCGGTCTCGTAGGAGCTCTGGTAGACGTCGTGCACGCCGCTGTGGTCGGCCCAGAAGAAGGCGTCGAAGCGGGCGTCCTCGAGCGCCCGGGCCAGCTTGATCCAGTGGTCGAGGTTGAGGTAGTCGAAGTCCCGCGCACGGGGATGGTCCCACTGCGCACCCGCGGGGCCCGCGGGCGCGAAGCTGGTGAAGTGCGTGAACAGCATCCTCCGGGGATCTCTCTCCATGAAGCGCTCCTTTGCATCGGACGGGCGACGGTGGCCGGGACGCGCCGCTGAGTGAAAACTAGCGACCGGCCCGCGGGGCGGCACAGCATCGGCGCCCAGATTTCGCTTGCCGGAACTCTGCCGGAACTCCGTCGGAGCCGTGCCGGAGTTCCGTCGGGGCGCGGCTCAGAGCAGGACGGCCCCGGGGTTCTCGACGCCCATCACCGCTTTGCCGTAGACCTCGAGGCTGAGCGAGGGCGACACGTAGCCGTGCCGGGCGACCACCGCCTGATCGCGCCAGAAGCGCTGCACCGGGTTGGCCTCCGCGAAGGCGGAGGAGCCGTGGATCGAGAGCAGGATGCGGATCGCCTCGGTCACGTTCTCGACCGCCCATCCGACGTCCCCGCGCACCCGCGCCCGGGGCAGGTAGTCGACCGGCTCCCCGGGGTCGACGGAGTCGAGATAGGCCCCCGCGCGCTCGGCGAAGAAATCCGCCGTGTCGAGCATCTGCGAGGCGCGCGCGATGTCGAGCTGGAAGGGCACCGAGTCCGCCTTCCGCCCGATCGCCGTGTAGGCCACGCCCCGCCGCCCGGCGTCGGCCGCCGTCGCTTCGAGGATCGCGCGGCCGAGGCCGAGCTGCGGCCCGAGCAGCGCGAGGGGCACGGAAGCGGCCCGGTAGACGCGCCCTCCGCCGGAGTCGGGCGACCGGGGCGGCTCGGAGGTGACGATTGCACGGTGGTCGGGCACGAACGCGTCCTCGACGAGCAGCAGGTTGCTGCCGGAGGACCGCATGCCCGCCACGCGCCAGACATCCTCGATCCAGTAGTCGGAGGCCGGGATCAGCACCTGGCCCTCCCCCGCCGCCTCGCCCCGCTCGTCCTGCAGCCGCACCGCGAGCAGGGCCCACTCGGCGTGCCAGGAGCCCGAGTTGTAGGCCCACTCGCCGGTGACGGTGTAGCCGCCGCGGACCCGCCTGGCCGTTCCGGTCGGCGCGACGACCGCCGAGACGAGGGCGTCGGGGCCGTCCGAGAAGATCTCATCCTGCACCCGGTCGGAGAAGTGCCTCGTGTACCACGCCCCCGAGTTCAGGAGCGAGACGACCCAGGCGGTCCCCCCGTCGGCCAGCCCCACCGCGCGGCCCACCCGCATCGCCGCCAGGTGGCCGAGGTCGAGGCCCCCGTAGCGTCCCGGCACCGAGACCCGCAGGGCTCCCGCGCGCTTCAGCGCGACCATCGACTCCTCGGCCACGCGGCGATCCCGCTCGCCCCGCTCGCCGTTCTCCGCCAGCAGGGGGCGGAGCTCCGCGATGCGGGCCAGCAGCCCGTCGAGTTCGGCCCCCGGATCCGCCGTCGCCATCTCGTCCATCGATCCGCTCCCCTTCCCTGCGGCGCGCCGCGGGGTTCGCTCCGAACCTCGCTGGCCGCTCGCCTGGGACACTAGGGGAGCGCGTCGGCGACGCGCACGCGAGCGCGCGCGAGTTCCGCTCGCCGAAATATCGACGGCGCGGATCGGGCGGGCGCTCCGCGCCCGATCCTCACTCCTCGCCGAAGAACTGACGCTCGACGTACAGGCGGGTGAGTTCCTTCTCCGCCCGCTTGCGGGAGTCCTCGAGGACATCGTGCAGCCGGGAGACATCGGCGCGGGCGAATCTGCGGTTCGGCACGGCGAGGCCGATGCCGAGCACCGGGCGGTTCCAGGGGTCGTGGATGCAGATGCCGAGGCCGCTCGTGCCCTGCATCGCCTCCTCCACCGTCGTCTCGAAGCCCTCGCGGCGGATGGAGGAGAGGCGGCGCTTCAGCGCCGAGATCGACGTGATCTTCGCATCGCGCCAGGGCAGGAAACCGCGCTTGTGGAGATCCTGCACCTGCTCGTTCGGCAACTCCGCGAGCAGCGCCCGGCCGCTGGCCGTGGTGTAGGCCGGGATGCGGGAGAAGGCGTCGTGGGGCACGGAGCCGGAGGCCGAGCCCCGCATCGAGTAGACGAGGTGGAGCAGCGAGCCGCGACGCGCCCAGACGTGGATCGTCTCGCCGACGCTCTCCTGCAGCTCGGTGATGACCGGCCACACCGTGGCCTTGAAGTCGTCGCTCGTCATCGGCCTCGGCTTCAGCGGGGAGAGCTGGGCTCCGGCCCGGTAGCGACGGTCGCCCGTCTGCGCCGCGAAGCCCTCGAGCTTCAGGGTGGTGAGCAGGCGATGCGCGCTCGCCGGGGCGACCCCGAGGAGCTCCGAGGCCTGCTTGACGGCGAGGGTCTCGCCCTCCTGCAGCGCCTTGACCAGCCGCAGCGCCCGCCGCACCGAGTCGAGGCCCGACTCGGCGTGCAGCGCCTTCTCCGCTCCGGCTGCCGCCGGGCCGGTCGTATCGGCGGCCGACGGGGCGACTGCGGTGGATGGGCGCATCTCTCCTCCTTTCGCTCGGTCGCGCATCGCGACCGCGGTGATGGTCATCAGAATAAGTTATGCAGTGTGACTGAACAATAGTCCCGTGTTTCGAATGCGTGAAGTTCTGCGAACAGTCCGGCCCCGTCGGGTCTGCGCCCGACCGCGGCTTCGCGCGGCTCGCCCCGGTCGGGCGGCGCATGGGAGGATGGGGCCATGCGTACGGAGAGCGAGGCCGCGCCGAGCGCGCGCCGGCGGGCGACCCGCGAGCGCCTGCTCGACGCGGCGGCCGAGGTGTTCGCCGGGGAGGGGCTGCAGGGCGCGTCCGTCGAGGCGATCTGCGCACGCGCGGGGTTCACGCGGGGCGCCTTCTACTCGAACTTCGAGAGCAAGGAGGGGCTGTTCGTCGAGCTGCTCCAGCGGGAGTTCGAGCGGCGGGCTCGGGATCTCGAGGAGAAGGCGCTCGAACTCGAGCCGCTGCTGCGCGGCCGCGCGCCGCGGATCGACCCGCCCGAGGCGGCGCGCTACGTCGCCGAGTTCTTCGCCCCCGCGAGCGAGGCGACCGGATGGTTCGTGCTCGAGACGGAGTTCCTGCTGCTCGCGATGCGGGATCCCACCATCGCACCCGACCACCACCAGTTCATGGAGCGCTTCTACGACGACATCGCCGGCGTCGTCGAGCGCGTGATCGCCGCCGCGGGCCGCCGCTTCGTGCTGCCCGTCGCGCATGCGGTGCCCGTGCTCGGCGAGGTCTACCAGCGGGCGCTGCGCATCTCGGCGCTCGCGGGTGCCGATGCGCCCGGAGGCCTCGACGAGCTCGGCGACCGCATCGCCGAGCTGCTCTTCGTCATCACCGAGACCGCCGGGCCGGGGGGATCCCCGGAGCCCGCCGGATCGCCCGGGCCGTTCGGAGACTGAGGGGCGTTCAGGCGGGGATGCCGAACGACTTCGCCTTCCGGTACATGGTCGCGCGGGAGATGCCGAGCAGCTCGGCGGCGCGCGTGCGATTGCCTCCCGTGGCGAGCAGCGCCCGCTGGATCGCATCCTGCTCCACCTGCACCATCAGGCCCGGCGAGCGGGAGCGGCGGATGTGGGCGGGCAGCTCTTCCGGCGTCACGGACCCGCGCGACCTCCGGCCGAAGGCGTGTGCGACCACGGTCTGCAGTTCGCGCAGATTGCCGGGCCAGTCGTGCCGCTTCATCGCCTCGAGCGCCGCGGGGTCGGGCTGGAGGGCCGCCGCCGGCCGCTCGCGGCGGGCGAATTCGCGCCAGAGCACGTCGAGGTCGTCGAGCCGATCCCGCAGGGCGGGCACCTCCACGAGGTGCGCCCCGAACATCAGCGCGAACGGCTCGGCCTCGGCGCGCTCCCCCACGGTCGCCGTCAGCGTGATGCGCCGCAGATGGGGCGTCGCCCGCATCATCGCGCGCAGTCCGGTGAGCTGCCGCTGCTCCAGCGTCTCGATGTTGCACAGCACGACGCTCATGCTCTGCTGCAGCGCGCCGCGGACCCGCTCGAACCACCGGCGCGCGCCGATGACCTCGAAGCTGCCCGCGTCGATGACCGCCACCCCGGCCGGCACGGGACCGGCGCCGTACGGGGCGCCCATCGCGAGCGAGGTCTTGCCGCTTCCCGACTCGCCGATGAGGAGCAGCGGCCGGCTCGTCGCCCTCGCCCGCTTCATCGCCCGCACCGTGCGGGTCCACTCCCTCGACGAGCCGACCAGCCCGAGCGCCCCGCGGCGACCCTCCTGCGCGGCCCACGGGCACCCGCGCTCCGGCATCCGGATGCCGACCAGGCGGTTCTCGCTGCCGGCGTAGCAGCGGACGCTGAGCTCGACCTCGCCGAGCGTGGTGGAGGCTCGTGCCCGGCCGCGGGAGTCCGCGTCGCCCGAAGCGATCTGGATCGCCGTCAGGTCCGCCGCGCTGAAGCGCCGGGCCGCGCCGTTCTGCATCACCGTGCCGTGCGAGGTGAAGCCGATGACGGGCTCGGGGCGCAGGCCCGGGCCGCGGAGGAAGTCGTGGATCAGCCGATCCGTGCCCGATTGGAAGATGTCGCCCATGTCGTTCTCACCTCGTCCCGAGTGCTGCGGAGGGGGCCGGTGCCGCGGAGTCCGATGCGCGTCGCCCGCGGCTCAGAAGCCGCTCAGAAGCCGCTCAGCAGGCCCCCGGCGGTCTCGCCGCCGTCGATGATGAAGGGATGACCGGTGATGAACGAGGCGTCGTCTGAGGCGAGGAAGGCGAAGAGTGCCGCCACCTCGTCCGGCCGGCCGAAGCGCTGCAGCGGGATGCTCGCGGCCTGCTCGGCTCCCGCCGTCATCAGCGGGGTGCGGATGTAGCCGGGGCTGACCGCGTTCACGCGGATCGCGGGTGCGAGGTCGAGGGCCATGCAGCGGGTCAGCTCGACGAGCGCCCCCTTCCCCGCGCTGTACAGGCCGTGGTCGCGGTAGCCGACGAGACCGTTGGTCGAGGCGGTGTTGAGGATCACGCCCGAGCCCTTCGCGAGCATGTGCTTCGCGGCGGTCTGCGCGACGAAGAACGCGCCGTCGAGGTTCGTCGCCATGACGCGGCGCCACTCGGCGGGCGGGATCTCGGTGAAGGCGAAGCGCGCGTTGACACCGGCGTTGTTGACGAGCACGTCGACGCCGCCCAGCTCTTCGGAGATCAGCGCGAAGACCTCCTCGACCCCGTCCGGGTCGGCGACGTCGATGACGTAGCTCGCGGCGATGCCCGGGAGCTCGACGTTCAGGCTCTCGAGCGCGGCGACGTCGTAGTCGAGCGCGACGACCCGGGAGCCCTCCTCGATGAAGCGCCCCGCCGTCGCGCGGCCGATCGCTCCGGCCGCCCCGGTGATGGCGATGACCTTGTCGGTGAGACCGCGCATACGATCGCCCTCCCGTGGCTGTGGCTTCGGCTGCCGCCGGCGCCCGGCATCCGCGCTCGGGCGTCTCTCGATTGTGGCAGCGGGAAAACGGATCATCGATATCCGTTCCGTATAATCTCTACCCAGTCAACATACGCAACGGATGGATCCGATCATGCTGAGCCTTTCGACCGTCCTGCAGGATCCCGAGCTGGGGCTCCGCCTGCTCGCGTCGTCGGAGACGGATCCGCAGATCGCCTGGGCGCACGTGAGCGAGCTCGCCGACCCGACGCCCTGGCTGGCCGGCGGCGAGCTGCTGCTCACGACGGGACTCGGCCTGTTCCGCGACGACGCCGGCGCCCGGGACTACTGCGCACGGCTCGCCCAGGCGGGGGTCAGCGCGCTGGGTCTCAGCACGGGAGCGACGCTGCCGCATGCCGAGCTGCCATCGGGCCTCGTCGAGGCCGCGGCCGAGGCCGGCGTCGCGCTCGTGCACGTGCCCGAGCGCACCCCGCTGCAGAACGTGGTGAGATTCGTCAGCGACTCGATGCACGACGAGCAGACCGAGCCCCTGCGGCGCGCGCTGCTCGCGCAGCGCCAGCTCAGCGAGGCGGCCACGGAGGAGCACGGCATCGCCGCCGTGCTCGCGACCATGCACTCCCACACCGCGATCGAGGCCGCCGTGTACGACGCGGGCTTCAGGCCGCTCGCGTCGAGCGGCCCCGCCGCCGAGGAGCGCTTCGCGCTGCGACGCGAGGAGATCGCGAAGCGCCTCGTGACGGGCATGCGCTGGTCGATGTCCGAGGAGGATCCGGGCGGGACGACGGTCATCGTCCCGCTCGGCACCCAGGGGCGGAGCCGCGGGGTGCTCGTCGCGATGAAGACCGGCTCCATGACCTTCTACGACCGGGCCCTCGTCAGCATGGTCGCCTCCCTGCTCGGGGTGCTGCTCGAGTTGCGCAACTCGGCCGCGGGCCAGCAGCGCTGGCTCGGAGGGCGAACGCTCGAGGCGCTGCTCGGGGGCAGGCTCGACGAGGTCGAGAGCTCGCTCCGGCTCGCGAAGCTCGGCATCGAGTGCGACGCGGTGCAGACCGCCGCGATCCCCGCGCGGGCCGAGGAGCAGCAGATCGACGCGCTGGTGGCGCAGCTGGAGCCGCACTGCAGCGGCGTGCTCGCGAGCCGGCGCTCCGACGAGTGGGCGCTGCTGATCTGCGACCCCGCACCTGCCGCGGTCCCGCGGCTCATCGAGCTCGTCGAGCTCGCGGAGCTCGGCCCGGCCGGCATCGGAACGGTCGTCACGCCGGCGAACGCGGGATTCAGCCTCACCCAGGCCTTCCGCGCCAGGGCGCTCGCCGAGCGACGCGGCGCGGCGTGCGTCTCGCTCTCCGATGCCACCGGCTACCGGGCCATGCTCCTGCTGGGGGATCCGCTCGAGCGGATCGGCTTCGCCGACGCCGTGCTCTCGCCGCTCGACGCCAGCGATCGGGCGCAGGGCACCGAGCTCGCGCGCACGCTCGCCGTCTATCTCGACCGCACCTCCAACATCGAGGCGGCCGCGCAGGAGCTCGGCATCCACCGCCACACGATGCGGGCCAGGCTCCGGCGCATCGGCGAGCTCACGGGCCGCTCGCTCTCCGACTCGGCCGACCTGCTCGAGCTCTGGCTCGCCTGCGAGTTCCGCGCCCTCGCGTAGCGGCCGGCGGACCCGGACTCCCCGGCGGGAGCGCGGAGCGGGGCGAGGGGCGGCCCCGATGGCGGGCCGGTGAGGAGCCGGTGAGGGGCCGTCCCATTGGATTCGCCGAAATGGAGCGTTCAATCGGAACTATTGTCCATGGCGTCTATGCCTTCCGGGCCCCCGCGCGCCTAGATTCGGAATCGACCGCGCGCCGCGCGACGTCATCCGAATGAGGAGGTTCCGCATGAGTCAGGGAGCGACGCCCGTCCACCCCTACATCCCCAACTCGGCGCCGCAGACGAAGGCCGAGATGCTGAGGGCCATCGGCGTCGCCTCGATCGACGAGTTCTTCGCCGTCATCCCCGAGAAGCTGCGCATGCGGCGGCCGCTCGACCTGCCGCCGGCGCTCGCCGCCGAGAGCGAGCTCGAGCGCCACATGACCCGGCTGCTCGGCAGGAACGTCCCGGTGACGCAGGCGCTGTCGTTCCTCGGCTCCGGCTGCTACCCGCACCACGTGCCGGCGGTGTGCGACGAGATCAACCACCGCGCCGAGTTCCTGACCGCCTACGCCGGCGAGCCCTACGAGGACCACGGCAAGTGGCAGGCCATCTTCGAGTACACCTCGCTGATGGCCGAGCTGCTCGAGATGGACGTCGTCAACGTGCCGACCTACGACGGATACCAGGCCGCCGCCACCGCGATCCGCATGGCCGGGCGCATCACGAACCGCCCGCGCGTCATCCTCACCGACCTGCTCGCCATCGGCAAGCGCGACAAGATCGAGGCCTTCCTCGACGGCGTCATGGAGATCGACTACGTCTCCCCGCGAGCCGAGACCGGCCGCATCCACCTCGGGGACGTCGCGGCGCTCATCGGCCCCGACACCGCCGCGGTATTCCTCGAGACCCCGAATCTCTACGGGGTCATCGAGGTCGACGCACGGGAGATCGCCGAGCTCGCCCATGCGAACGGCTCGATCGTCGTCTGCTCCACCGACCCCATCAGCCTCGGCTTCACCGAGGCGCCCGCGAGCTGGGGCGCCGACATCGTCTGCGGCGACATCCAGTCGCTCGGCATCGGCATGCACTACGGCGGGGCCAACGGCGGCTTCATCGCGACCCACGACGACGAGCGCTTCGTCTTCGAGTACCCGTCGCGCCTGTTCGGCCTCGCGCCGACGCGCGTCGAGGGCGAGATCGGCTTCTGCGACGTGGCCTACGAGCGCACCTCCCTCGCCATGCGAGAGGAGGGCATCGAGTGGGTCGGCACCGCGGCGGCGCTGTGGGGCATCACCGCCGGCGCCTATCTCGCGCTCATGGGCCCGGTCGGCATGCAGCAGCTGGGCGACACCATCGCGGCGCGCACCCGCGAGGCGATGACCACGCTCTCGCAGGTGCCCGGCCTCGAGGTGCTGCACGCCGAGAGCCCGCACTGGCGCGAGTTCGCCGTGCGCTTCCCCGGCCGCACCGCGGGCGACGTGAACGCCGCCCTGCTGGCCCGCGGCATCTACGGCGGCGCGAGCGCCCCCGCCGTGCTCGGCCGCGGCGACGACGACACCGCGTTCACCTGCGTGACCGAACTGCACTCCGGCTCCGACATCGCGGAGCTCGCCGACGCCCTGAAGGAGATCCTCGCATGACCGCCCACGACACGAACCCGGCACCCCCGACCGCCGAGGAGCGCGCCGCGGTCGCCGATCGGCTGGCCAAGAGCGTCGAGAAGCCGCTGCTGCGCCGCTACCACGCGCCCCGGTGGGACGAGCCCCTCATCTTCCAGCTCGACGCCGAGGGACAGCGCGGCATCGAGGTGCCCCTCGCGCCCGAGGGAGCGCTCGACGGCAGCCCGGAGCAGGCCTTCCGCAGGCGGCGGCCCGCCGCGCTTCCGCAGCTCGGCCAGTCCCAGCTGCTGCGCCACTACCTGCGCCTCTCGCAGGAGACCCTGGGCGCCGACCTCAACGTCGACATCGGCCAGGGCACCTGCACCATGAAGTACAGCCCGAAGATCAACGAGCGCTTCGCCGGTTCGCCGCAGTCGGTCCACACGCACCCGCTGCAGGACGCCGCGACGATGCAGGGCACCCTGCAGATCATCGCCGAACTGCAGGGCTGCATCGCCGAGGTCTCGGGCATGGACGCGGTGAGCCTGCAGGCGGGCTCGGGCTCGGCGGCGATCTACGGCAACGTGAAGATCGTGCAGGCCTACCACGCCGACCGGGGCGAGGCCGATCAGCGCGACGAGATCGTGACGACGATCTTCTCGCACCCCTCGAACGCCGCCACGGCGAAGACCGCCGGGTACAAGGTCATCACGCTCTACCCCGACGAGAACGGCTTCCCCGACCTCGACGCGCTGAAGTCCGTGATCTCGGAGCGCACGGCCGCGCTGTTCATCACGAACCCCGAGGACACCGGCATCTTCAATCCGCGGATCACCGAGTACGTCGACGCGGTGCACTCCGTGGGCGGTCTCTGCGTCTACGATCAGGCCAACGCGAACGGCCTGCTCGGCATCGCCCGGGCGCGCGAGGCCGGCTTCGACCTCTGCCACTTCAACCTGCACAAGACCTTCTCGACCCCGCACGCGTGCGGCGGGCCCGCGGCCGGCGCGATCGGCGCGACCTCCGAGCTCGAGCCGTTCCTGCCCGGACCGCGCATCGTGAAGGACGCGAGCGGCTACTCCTGGGGGCCCCGAAGCGAGAACGCGACGGCGGACATCCGGCCGTTCTACGGGGTGATCCCGAATCTCATCCGCGCCTACGCCTGGATCCGCGCCCTCGGCGCGGAGGGCCTGCGCGAGGTCGCCGAGATCGCCGTGCTCAACAACAACTACCTGCTCGCCGAGCTGCTGCGGATCGACGGCATGAGCGCCCCCTACGCGGAGGGGCAGCACCGCCTCGAGCAGGTGCGCTACTCGTGGCAGGAGCTGACCGACGAGACCGGCGTGACGAGCGGCGAGATCGGCGCCCGGATGGCCGACTACGGGATGCATTACTGGACCAGCCATCACCCCTACATCGTGCCCGAGCCGGTGACGCTCGAGCCGACCGAGACGTACTCGAAGCGCGAGCTCGACGAGTACATCGCCTCGTTGCGGCGCACGGCGGAGGAGGCGCGCAGCGCCCCCGAGACCGTGCGCACCGCGCCGCACCGCTCGGGCATCCACACGATCGACGTGGACTCCACGACCGACCCCGACACCTGGGCGACGTCGTGGCGGGCCTACCGCCGCAAGTACCTCGGCGAGACCCGGCCCGAGACGCCCCGCTGGCGGGCTCCCGAGACGCTGCCGATGCGCGCGCGGCCCCCGAAGGCCCACCACCGATGAGCTCCGCCCGATGAGCTCCGCCGCGCCGCTCAGGATCGGCCTGATCGTCAACCCGGTTTCCGGGATCGGCGGCCCGGCCGGCCTGGGCGGCAGCGACGGCGCCGCGGCCCAGGCGGAGG
>CALMSE010000022.1 GCA_937872275.1 uncultured Leucobacter sp.
GGCCTCCGGCCGCCTCCGGGCGCCGGTCGCGCACGCGAGCGCCCACCGCCCAGGCGGCGAGGCCGATGCCGGTGAGGAGCAGTGCTCCGGCGCCCCACCACAGCGCCGAGAGGCTCTGGCCGCCGGCGCGGTCTGCACCGACACCGAGCCGATCACCAGTCCGATCGCGACCCCGGCGCCTCCGACGATGCGCGCGATCGCTCCGAGACGTGATCGCGCGCCTCTCCGACCCCGTGCCCCCATGCGCGCTCCCCCTCTGACTCCGGCCTTCGCCGCGATCCGCCGATCCACCGTACATGCGGGCGGGCGGCGAGGCCGTTAGGGTGGAACGACAGGCGTTCGCCGTCCCGCTCCTGCGCCGCGGAGCCGGGCTCGAACGCGGGGCGCGGGGCGCGGGGAGGCTGCGATGCGGATCGGGATCGTGTGCTCGGGCGGCGACAGCCCCGGCATGAACGCGGCGATCCGCGGCGCGGTGCTGCGGGGCGTCGAAGTGCACGGTTTCGAGATGCTCGGCTTCGAGGACGGCTGGGCGGGTTTCCACGAGGGTCGCATGCGGCCGCTCGACCGGCTGGCGGTGCGCGGCATCTCGCCGCTCGGCGGCGTCATCATCGGCACGAGCCGGGTGCAGCCCTTCGCGGGCCGTCGCGGCGAGGCCATCGATCTCGCGGAGTTCCGCGGCCGCATGGACGCGTACGGTCTCGACGGCCTCATGCTGATCGGCGGCAACGGCACCCAGACGGTGGCGGCGATCCTGCACGAGCACGGCGTCCCCGTCGTGGGGCTGCCGAAGACCATCGACAATGATCTCGGCGCCACCGACTACACCTTCGGATTCGACACCGCCGTCTCGATCGCCGCCGAGGCGATCGACCGCCTGCGCACGACGGGCGAATCGCATCGGCGGTGCATGGTGCTCGAGGTCATGGGGCGCGACGCCGGGTGGATCGCGCTGCACGCCGGCATGGCCGGCGGCGCGCAGGTGATCCTGCTGCCGGAGTACCCCGAGACGCTCGAGCAGGTCTGCGACTGGGTGCGCGGCGTGAGCGATCGCGGCCGCTCCTCCCTCGTCGTCGTCGCCGAGGGCTTCCGCCTCTCGGGGGAGCAGACGATCGCAGACGGCATCGACGAGCTCGGCAGGCCCCGGCTCGGCGGGGTGGCCGAGGTGCTCGCGCCGCTCATCGAGCGCTGCAGCGGCATCGAGACCCGGGCCACGGTGCTCGGCCACGTGCAGCGCGGCGGCACGCCGACCGCGTTCGACCGGGTGCTCGCGGCCCGCACCGGCATCGCCGCGGCCGACGCGGCGCTGCGCGGCGAGTGGGGCACCATGGCGGCCCTGCACGGGCAGGAGATCGAGATGGTGACGCTCGACAGCGCGGTGAACCGCCTGAAGACGGTGCCCGAGGGGCGCTACACCGAGGTGCGTCTCAACTTCGGGTGATCCGGCGAGCGGCGGTGGGACCCCGGTCCTGCGGCGGGCTCAGGGCGAGGGCCTCAGGCGGCGAGGCGCTGCTTGACGTCGTTCAGCGAGGGGTTCGTCGCGGCCGTGCCGTCGGGGAAGACCACGGTGGGAACGGTCCGGTTGCCGCCGTTCAGCTCCTCGACCAGCTCCGGGGTGCCGGGCGTCGACTCGATATCGACCTCGGTGTAGCCGATGCCCTCGCTGTCGAGCATCTTCTTGAGGCGCTTGCAGTAGCCGCACCACTCGGTCGAGAACATCGTGATGCTGCCCGTCGCGGGCACGAAGTCGGTGAGGGACGCGCTCATGATTCACTCCTCGGGGGTCGATCCGCTTCGATCCTACTCCTGCGCGGCCGGCGGATCCCGCGTGCCCGGGTCGCGAGCGCCGCGGCGCGGGCGCGGCGGCTGAGAAGCGCCTACCGACACCCCGCATCCGACTTGACCAGGGCGCCGCAGGATTGCGAAGATGAATTGCGCGCAGGCGCGGGTGAACTCCCGGTGAAATCCCGGGGTGCCGCCCCGTGAGCGGGCACCGCTCATTCTCGAACGAAAGACGCCGGTGGAACTCACTCTCATCGTGCTGCTGGTCATCGCGCTGGCGCTCTTCTTCGACTTCACCAACGGCTTCCACGACACGGCGAACGCGATGGCCACGCCCATCGCGACCGGCGCGCTCAAACCGAAGACGGCGGTGCTGCTCGCGGCGGTCCTGAACCTCGTGGGCGCGTTCCTCTCGACCGAGGTCGCGAAGACCATCTCAGGCGGCCTCATCAACGAGGGCGACGGGGGAGTGCTCATCACCCCCGAGATGATCTTCGCCGGGCTCATCGGGGCCATCGTGTGGAACCTCGTGACCTGGCTCTACGGCCTGCCCTCGAGCTCGTCGCACGCGCTGTTCGGCGGGCTCATCGGCGCGGCCGTGGTCGGCGCCGGCTTCAGCGCCATCAACGGCGGCGTCTTCCTCTCGAAGATCCTCATCCCGATGGTCGCCGCGCCCCTGACCGCGGGGCTGGTCGCGTTCACCGCCACCAAGATCGCGTACTCGATCACCCGTCGCCACGACGGCAGGAAGGACGGCCGCGGCCGCTTCCGCTACGCCCAGGTCGTCTCCTCCTCGCTCATCGCGCTCGCCCACGGCACCAACGACGCGCAGAAGACCATGGGCGTCATCACGCTGGCCCTGGTCGCGGCGAACCTGCAGGAGCCGGGTACCGGCCCCCACCTCTGGGTCATCACCACCTGCGCGCTCGCGATCGCCCTCGGCACCTACTCGGGTGGCTGGCGCATCATCCGCACCCTGGGCGCCGGGCTCACCCAGGTCAAGCCCGCGCAGGGCTTCGCGGCCGAGACCTCGACGGCCGCCACGATCCTCGCCTCCAGCCACCTCGGCTTCGCCCTGTCGACCACGCAGGTGGCCTCGGGCTCCGTCATCGGATCGGGCCTCGGGCGCCGCGGCTCCAGCGTGCGCTGGCGCACCGTCGGCCGCATCGGCCTCGGCTGGCTCTTCACCCTTCCCGCCGCGGGCATCGTCGGCGCGATCGCGGCGGTCATCGCCCACCTCGGCATGGTCGGCGTCATCATCGACGCGGTGCTCGGCTTCGGCTTCATCCTCTTCATCTTCTGGCGTTCGCGCCGCAACCGCGTCGACTCGTCGAACGCGATCGCCGTGCCCGACGTGGCCGAGTCGGGCTACGCCGTGCGGATCCGCCGCGGCAAGGTGCGCCCCGTGTCGACCAAGACGGGCAGCGTGCCTCCGCTCACCCCCGTGGCCCAGTCGGCCGTGCGCTCCGACAAGGCCGCGCGCGAGGCGGAGCAGGCGCGGATCGCGGCCGAACGGGCCCGCCGCGAGGCCGAGGAGGCCGCGCGCAAGGCCGCCGAGAAGGAGGCCCGCCGCGCTGCGAAGCGGGCGCAGGGCGATCGTTCGAAGAAGAACGGGGGTCGATCGTGATCGACTGGATGGCCTTCCTCATCGTCTTCGGCTCCTCGCTGCTGGCCGCGAGCGTGCTGGTCGCGCTCTACTCGCTCGGCATCCGCTTTCTCGCGACGCCCCCGCCGAAGGTGCGGCAGGCCGACGGCAGCTTCGAGCCCGACGGCCCCAGCCGCGACGACGAGGACGACGACGTCGACGATCTCGGGCGCCCGCGCTGGGCGACGATCGCCGCCTACAGCTGCTTCGGGCTCTCGATCGCCGGGGCGCTGTACGGGATCTACCTGATCGTGCCCGCCCTCCACCGGTGACGTACGCTGACAGCATGAGCGACGGACCCATCCCCACCATCGTCGCCGGGCTGCGGCATGGCTTCCGCCAGGGCATCACCCGCCCCGAGTCGTGGCGGCGCGGGCAGCTCGAAGCCCTGCGCGGCATGCTCACCGAGCGCGCGGCCGACTTTGAGGCGGCCCTCGCCGCCGATCTCGGCAAGTCGGGCACCGAGGCGCAGCTCACCGAGATCGGCTTTCTCGTGGGCGAGATCGAGCACGCGCTCGCGCACCTGGCGGCCTGGATGCGGCCGCGCCGCGTCTCAGCCCCCCTCGCGATACAGCCGGCGTCGGCGCGCGTCGTGCCCGAGCCGCTCGGCGTGGTGCTCGTGATCGCGCCCTGGAACTACCCCCTCATGCTCGCCCTGTCGCCCCTCGTCGGCGCGATCGCCGCGGGCGACGCCGCGATCGTGAAGCCGAGCGAGCTCGCGCCCGCGACGAGCGCCGCGCTCGCGCTGCTCCTGCCCCAGTACCTCGACCGCCGCGCGATCGCGGTCGTCGAGGGCGGCGTGGCCGAGACCACGGAGCTGCTGGCGCAGCGCTTCGACCACATCTTCTACACGGGCGGCGGCCGGGTCGGGCGCATCGTGGCGCGGGCCGCGGCCGAGCACCTCACCCCGATCACGCTGGAGCTCGGCGGCAAGTCGCCCGTCTACGTCGACGGCACCGTCTCTCCGGCCGACGCGGCGAAGCGCATCGCCTGGGCGAAGTTCATGAACGCCGGGCAGACCTGCGTGGCGCCCGACTACGTGCTCGGCACCCGCGAGACCCTCGGCCGCCTCGCGTCCGCGCTCGCGGACGCGATCCACGACCTCTACGGCAGCGCCGTCGACCGCAATCCCGACTACGGCCGCATCGTGAACGACGCGCAGTTCGAGCGGCTCGTGTCGTACCTGGGCGACGGCGAGGCGGTGTCGGGCGGCGGGCACGACGCGACCGATCGCTTCATCGAGCCGACGGTGCTCGCGGGGGTGGATCGCGGCTCGCCCGTGATGCGCGACGAGATCTTCGGGCCGATCCTGCCCCTCGTCGAGGTCGACGGCCTGGACGATGCGATCGACTTCGTCGCGGGTCGCGACAAGCCCCTCGCCGCCTACGTCTTCAGCGAGGACGCCGCGGCGCGGCGGAGGTGGATCGCCGAGACCAGTTCCGGGGCGCTGACCTTCGGGGCGCCGGTGCTGCAGCTCACGGTGCCCGATCTGCCCTTCGGCGGGGTGGGCGAGAGCGGCCAGGGCGCCTATCACGGAGAGCGCTCGTTCCGCGTGTTCAGCCACGAGAAGGCGGTGCTTTCGAAGCCGCTGGCCCCCGACACCCTCGGCCCCACGATCATGCCGCCGTTCACGGTGCGGAAGGACCGGCTCGTGCGGCGCTGGCTGGGACGGCTGCGGTGAGGCGCTGCAGCTCAGCCGGTCCTCGGAGTTCAGCCGGTCCTCGGAGTTCAGCCGGACGAAAACCGTGAATTCCACCGGCTGAGTTCCCTGAACCGGCTGAGATGCGCAGCCGGTGCCGAACGGGAGAGCACCGGCTCAGCCCAGCAGTCGCAGGGTCTCCGAGGGCTTCTCGCCGAAGGCCTCGCGGTACTCGACCGAGAAGCGGCCCAGGTGCCGGAAGCCGCAGCGCAGCGCGACCTCGGTGACGGAGCAGCGGGTGGGGTCGGCCTCCAGCAGCAGCGATCGCGCCGTGCGGAGCCGGCTTCTGCGCAGCGCCTCCGCGAGGCCCACCCCGAGCTCGCGCTGCACGTTCTCCTGCAGGGTGCGCAGCGGCACGCGCAGCTGCTGCGCGATCTGCAACGGGCCCGCGTCCAGCGATTCGCGCGAGGCGATGACCTCGAGGAACGCCGAGACGAGCTTGGTGCGGATCGGGCCGGCCGCGGGCTCCGGCTGCGCCTCGGCGCCGGCCGTCGCGCTCAGCAGCACGCGGGCGATCAGGCCCTCGGCGACGTTGCGGGAGAGGAAGTCGGGGAAGGCGCCGGACGCCCCCGAGTTGATGTCGTCGTGCGCGAGTGCGAGCTCGGCGGCGAGGGCGCGGCCGGGAGTCGAGGAGAGGGTGAACGTCGGGGGGAGCGAGAGCTCGGCGCCCGACTCGCCGAACATCCCGGCGGCCACGCGCTCGGCGAGGCCGTTCGGAATCGAGACGACGAGCTGAGGCGAGCTGTCGAGCCAGTGCAGGCGGAACTCGCGATCGGGGGGAAGCAGCATCGGGGTGCGCGGGTCGCAGAACCAGTGCTGCTCGCCGATCTGCACGACGGCGTTGCCCCAGAGCGGGAGGCAGACGAGGCGGTGCTCCCCGAGGGGCTCGGGCGAGATGAGCACCGGGGCGCCGTAGCCGATGTGGTGCAGGCCGACGCCGTCGATGAGGCCCGTCCGCGCGGTCAGGCGGAAATGCTCGCCGTCCGCCTCGATGCGATGCGGGGTGAACTTGCGGCTCACGATCTCCACGGCGCCGTCGATGTCCGTCGACTCCTCCGTCGGCAGGCGCTCGAGCACGGAGGAGAAGGGGTGCGGTGCGGTGCCGGCCATCGGATCCTCCCTCGCTTCGTGGATCGCCGGCCGACCGTGCGGAGCCGTCGGCCGGCGCTCCCCTCCCAGTATCGCGGTGCGAGCCCCCGCTCAGTTGTTGGCGTACGCCTGGGCGAGGCGGGTGAAGGCCTCGTCGAGGGCGTCGTCGTAGTCGAGCTGCTCGAGCTCGTACACCGACGGGCGCCCCGCGGTCATCGCGGCGCCGGCCCGGGCGGCCTGGGCGATCCACTCGCCCGCGGCCTCGAGCAGCCGGTCCTTCTCGGCGATCCGGTTGACGAGACCGACCGAGAGGGCGCCTTCGGCGGTGAAGGGCTCGCCGCTCGCGAGGTTCTGGATCGCGGCGCGCGCGCCCAGCCGCTTGATCAGCGGCACCTGAGCGACGATGGGCCACACGCCGACGCTGACCTCGTACGAGCCGATCAAGGCGTCAGGGGCCGAGACGGCGTAGTCGCTGGCTGCGACGAGCGCCCCGCCGGTGGCGACGGCGTCGCCGTTCACGACCGCGACGACGGGCTTGGGCAGGGTCGGCACCAGCTTCAGGATGTCGACGAGCGCGGAGTAGAAGGGGATCGGATCGGCGCCGGCCTTGATCGCGGGCACGTCGAGGCCGCCGCAGAACACGTCGCCGGCGCCGGTCAGCACGATCGCGCGGGTGTCGGGGTCGGCCCCCGCGGCGCGCAGATCCGCCTCGAGCTTCGCCATGTTCTCGGGGTTCAGCAGGTTGCGGCCGGGGCCTTCGATCACCACTGTCGAATACGCGGTCTCGGTGCTCATGGGGTTCCTCTCTCGTCGTGCTCGCATCGCGCCTTCCCTGGACCGATGCGGCCGAGGGAGACTGTGCAGGCAGAGTCGCAGACCGCTTCCCGGCCGTCAACCGAAGCACCGCAAATATCGCGGAGCGAAATAGCGGCTGCATCTCCTGTTCGAGCGAACGGAAATCCGCGGGATCCCGCGGGCGCCGTTTCGCTCTGAGAAATAACGTTTGCCGTCTCTAGACACCTCCATTTCGCCTGTGGTGAGCTTTCGCTGGCCGCGGCGACCCGCGGCGACGGCGCCGCGATCCGCGTGCCGTCTCCTCGAAGGAGTGCCGGGTGCCTGCGCGCCGGGCGGTAGGGAGCGAAGCGAAATGGCTAACGATCGTATTCATCGCAATCCGGCCCCGGTGATTCCGGGGATCTCGGACAGTGTGCGGGTGTCTTCGGGGGATCTGCTGTTCG
>CALMSE010000023.1 GCA_937872275.1 uncultured Leucobacter sp.
ATCGTCCACGACATCAAGGGCGAAAACTGGCAGCTCACCGCCGGCTTCCGCGCGCATCATGGTCGCGTGCTGCTGTTCGATCCGACCAATGCGAAGTCCGCCGCCTACAATCCGCTGCTCGAAGTCCGCCGCGGCGAATGGGAGGTTCGCGACGTCCAGAACATCGCCGACATTCTAGTCGATCCGGAAGGCTCGCTGGAGAAGCGGAACCATTGGGAAAAAACCAGCCACGCGTTGCTGGTCGGCGCCATCCTGCACGTCCTCTATGCCGAGGCCGACAAGACCCTGGCTGGCGTTGCCGCCTTCCTCTCCGACCCGAAGCGGCCGATCGATTCGACGCTGGCCGCTATGATGAAGACAGCGCATCTCGGCGAGGCCGGCCGCGTCGGCGTCGTTCAGCGTGCGCACCGGCCTGCGGAGCCGGGCTCTCAGTCGCGCGTCCAGATCGACGCCGAGCCACTCGTCGTCGATGTTCGCCGCCGTGCCCACGACGCCGCGCTTCACGACGCCCGGGAAGGCGCAGCCGACCGGGCCCTCCCAGCCCGTCTCGGCGATCACGGCCTCCGCCGTGTCGAGCACCGCGTCCACGGTCGCCGGCCGCGGGGTGTCGATGCGCACCCGCTCGCTCGAGAGGGCCCCCGTCTCGAGGTCGACGACGGCGCCCTTGATGCCGGTGCCCCCGATGTCGAGGCCCAACGCGGTGCCGGAGACCGGAAGCGGCTGTGCGGTCATGACATGAAGACTAGGACACGTCGCCCGGGACCGCATGGGAACGCCCTCGGCCGCGCTCAATATTTCGATCTTGACTTATATAAGCAAGAATCGAATAATAGTGGCATGCACGCGCTCGACGTCCTCGGCGATCCGGTCCGCCGCCGGATCCTCGAACTCGTCGTCGACGGCGAGGAACCCGCCGGCGCCATCGCCGACGTCATCTCGGTCGAGTTCGGGATCAGCCAGCCCGCCGTCTCCCAGCACCTCCGCGTGCTGCGGGAGAACGGCTTCGTGACCGTGCGCCCCGAGGGCACGAGGCGGCTCTACGCGGTCGACCCGCAGGGTCCCCGCGAGGCGAGCGAGTGGCTCGACCCCTTCGAGCGATTCTGGCGCGGCCCGCTCGCGGCGCTCGGCACCGAGATCGCGCGCGGCAAGCGGCAGCGCCGGCTCGCGGGCGGCGCGGACGCGGGCCCGCGGACGGGCTCCGCCACGAGCACCGGCACGAGCACCGAGGCGGCCGAACCACGGCCTCACGAGAATCCGGCAATCCGAGAGTAAGGACGCATCATGGTCGACGTACCGAAGCAGATCGCAGCAGTGACCCGTGTGCTGCGCACCGAGGAGGTGGACGGCGAGCCGTCGCACATCCAGACGCTGGCGCAGGAGTACCCCGCCGGCATCGACGACGTGTGGGATGCCGCCACGCGCGCCGAGCGCATCGCCCGCTGGTTCCTGCCCGTCACGGGCGACCTCAGCCTCGGCGGGCGCTACCAGCTCGAGGGCAACGCCGGCGGCGAGATCCTCGAGTGCGCCCCTCCCTCGGACGGCGCGGCCCGGTACCGCGTCACCTGGGAGATGGGCGGCGGCGTGACCTGGCTGACCGTCCGTCTCACCGCGGAGGGCCCGGAGCGCACGCGCCTCGAACTCGAGCACACCGCCCGCACCGCGGACGTGCCGCCCGGGATGTGGGAGACCTTCGGCCCGGGGGCGACGGGCGTCGGCTGGGACGGCGGCCTCCTGGGGCTCGCCCTGCACCTCGGCTCCCTCGAGGGCGCGATCTCGCCCGCCGAGGCGGCCGCCTGGGCGGTCACCGACGAGGGCAGGGCCTTCTACCGGGCCGCCGCCGACGCCTGGGGCGAGGCGCACGCCGCCGCGGGGGCCGAACCGGAAGCGGCTGCGGCCGCCGCCGACGCCACCTTCGGCTTCTACACGGGCCAGATGCCCGGGGCGTGAGACGCGGAGACGCCGAACCGGCGCGGTCGCTCGGCGCTCAGCCGGGCTGCGGGCCGGCGTCGAGCTCCCACGCGGTGACGGCCACGGTGGCGCCCTCGACGATGTCGAGCACGGGTCTCAGCGGCCAGGCTCCGCGCAGATCGCCCGCGGTCTGCGCTGCGTGGATCGCGGCCGTGACGAGTGCGCCCCGCGTGGGTGCGGCGTTCCAGCCGATCCGGGACACCGCCTGCTCGCCGGGCTGCAGCGTCACGGCCAGCGGGCCGGCGTCCTGCGCCATGAACGAGCCGCCGTGCTCCACCCCCACGTCGAGCAGGTGACCGTTCTGATCCGCGAAGGCGACGTCGGGATAGCCCTCGACCACGCACGGACGCTCGGAGACGTTCACGACCCGGATGGGCAGCACCCGGTGCCCGGTGGCCGCGTCGGGGGCGCCGAGCAGCAGCGTCGCCTCCTCGGGCGCGCACCATGAGGGATCGCGGCGCGTCTCCGCCGGCGCCGACTTCGGTACCGGCTCCCCCTGCGCCGAGGGGTCGATCAGCACGCCGTCCTCCTCGCGCACGAGACCCTCCGCCTCGGCGGCCTCCTGGGCCGCTGCGGCCGACGATGCCTGCGCCCCCTTCACCGCGACCGCGCCGTACGCGATGCCGCTCAGCAGCGCGAGCCCGAGCACCACGACCGGCAGTGCGCGGCCG
>CALMSE010000024.1 GCA_937872275.1 uncultured Leucobacter sp.
CGGGCGCCGTCGCCGCCGACGAGGTACTTGGCGCGCACGGTGCGCTCCTCGCCCGTGCGCGGGCCGGCGGTGTAGCGGACGTGCGCCGACACCGGGTACTCCGCCTCGGGGTCGATGTCGAGGTCGAGGAACTCGACGCCGTAGTCGGGCACGATGCGGCCGGGCGCGCGCTCGGCGTCGCGCAGGAAGTAGTCGAGGATGCGCGCCTGGTTGACGTAGATGTGCGGGAACTCGCTGATGCCGGTCGCGTCGTCGGGGGCGCGGGAGACGCGCACGATGCGGGAGGGGTCTTCGGCGTCGGGCTTCCAGAAGCACATCTCGACGTTGCGGTAGGCCTCGTCGACGACCTCGGTCGCGAAACCGAAGGCCTGGAAGGTCTCGACCGAGCGGGCCTGGATGCCGTCGGCCTGGCCGACCTCGAGGCGGCCGGGACGCACCTCGATGGCGCGCGCGTTGATCGAGGGGAAGCGCGAGAGCTGTGCGGTCACGGCGACGGCGGCGGGCCCGGTGCCGACGATGAGCACGTCCATCTCGTCGGGGAGCTCTGCGGGCCGGTCGATGCCGTAGCCGGCGGCCGGCTTGATGCGGGGATCGCCCGAGACGTAACCGCGGTGGTGGATCTGCATGTCTGCTCCTCTTCGAGTGGCGAGTCGCGGGGAGGATTCCCCCGGCCGCTTATGTCTCTATACTTGATACACGTGTTCAAATGTTGAGATAATGCTAAGCGAAGCGGGAGCGGAAGCGCAATAGCGGAACGGGGAACCAGATGACCGAGAAGAAGACCGGGGCCCCGGGCGGCTCGCAGACGCTCTCGCGGGGGCTCATCGCCCTCGCGATGATCGGCGAGTCGGAGGCCCCGCTCACGGTGGCGGATCTCGCCGCGCGCCTGGGCATCCATCGCTCCATGGCCAACCGACTCGTGCGCACCTTCGAGCAGCACGGCTTCGCGCTGCGCACGCCGAGCGGGAACCTCGAGCTCGGGGCCCGGCTCGTCGCCCTCGCGAGGGGGGTCGCGAAGGATCTGCAGGCGGTCGCCGCGCCGGAGCTCTCCGCCGTCGCCGACGAGCTCGGCATGACGGCCTTCCTCGTCGTCTACGACGGCGAGGCCGCCGTCACGCTGAGCAACGCGGAGCCGCGGCACGCCGACACGACGGTCGCCCAGCGGCCCGGCAGCCGCCACTCCATCGACCGGGGCGCGCCCGGCCGGGTGATCCGCTCCCAGCTGCACCCCGATCGATTCCCGCCGCAACGATTCGAGCACAGTCGCGACGAGGTGCTGCCCGGCGTCTCCTCCATCGCGGTCCCGCTCCGGCTGCCGCAGGGGGAGTACGCCGCCATCGCCGTGATCTACCTGCCGCGTCCGCTCGACGAGGAGCACGTCGCGGGGGTGCTCCTCGACGCCGCGAAGCGGATCGCGGCGGCCCTCC
>CALMSE010000025.1 GCA_937872275.1 uncultured Leucobacter sp.
CAACCGACGCGACGGTGCTCGGGCCGCGGACGGCGTGCGGCTCGGCGAGGCGGTCCGCGTGCCCCAGTACCGCGCACTGCTGTTCTCGGTGTTCGGCTTCGGATGGGCCTCGTTCGGGGTGCGCGTCTCGCTCATCCCGATCCTCGTCGCGGTCTCCTTCGACGGAGACGCGACGGTCGCCGCCTGGGTGCTCGCGGCCTACGCCGCCGGCAACGCGGCGCTGATCTTCCCCTCGGGCCGCTGGAACGACACCGTCGGCCGCAAACCGCTGCTCGTCATCGGCATGGCCGTGCTCGCGCTCAGCTACCTCGCGATCGCCGCGGCACCGTCGATCTGGGTGCTCGCGGCGGTCATGGCGGTGGCGGGGGCGGGATCGGCCCTCGCGAACCCCGGTCAGCAGGCCGTGCTCGCCGACGTGCTCGCGCGTCGCCGCGGCGGCAGCGTCGTCGCCGCCTATTCCATGGCGAGCGATCTCGGCGGCATGCTCGGGCCGGCCGTCGCAGGCGCGGTGCTCGACCTCGCGGGCTTCGGCTGGGCCTTCGGCATCACCGCCGCGCTGCTCGCAGCCGCCGCACTCGCCTGGAGCCTGGTGCCGGACTCGCGCCGACTCGGCACGGCACCGGGCCCTTCGTCCGGCCCGGCCCCGGCCCCGGGGGCCGAGCGCGACTAGCCCTCGAGATCGTCGACGCCGGGCAGCCAGCTGAGGCCGGGCGCGCCCCAGCCGTTCTTCCGCTCCGCCTTCTGCGCTCCACGACTCTCGGGATGCACCAGCCGGTCGACGTAGAGCAGACCGTCGAGGTGGTCGTACTCGTGCTGCATGATGCGCGCGAACCAACCGTCGACCTCGAACTCGAACGGCTCGCCGAAGGCGTCCTGCGCCCGCAGCAGGGCGCGGGCCGAGCGGCGCAGGGCGAAGCGCTCGCCGGGGAAGGAGAGGCAGCCCTCGACCTCCTCCTCGCCCGGCAGGCCGGGCTCGGGCGGGGCGATCCAGAGCTCGGGGTTCACGGCGACGCCGCGCGCGGGCGCCTCGCCCTGAGCCTCGTACATCCACACGAAGACGCGCTTCCCCACGCCCACCTGAGGCGCGGCGAGGCCGACGCCGGGCGCCGCCTCGCAGGTCTCGAACATGTCGTCGACGAGGGATCGCAGGGCGTCGTCGAACTCGGTCACGGCTTCGGCGGGGCGATGCAGCACGGGGTCGCCGCAGATCACGATGGGGAGAACGGCCATGCATGCCAGCCTAGCGGCGCGGGTGTGCCACAATATTCCGGGGCGCGTCACTTTTTAGACGCAGTCCAAAAATTACCGTCCACTTCCAGGCACCCGAGGAGCCTCCACGCATGTCTCGCACTCCGAGCCGTCACGTCCGCCGTCACCCGTCCCTCCCCCGCGCGCTCGCCGTCGCCGCCGCGGCCGCGCTCATCGCGCCGCTCGCCGCCTGCGCGACGGGCGGAGGCGACGGCGGCGAAGGCGGATCCGCCGGCGCCCTCGTCTACGCGACCGGCGACGCCGAGCCCACTTGCCTCGATCCGCACGTCGGCGGCAACTTCCCCCAGGCCCTGCTCGCGACCCAGGTGCTCGAATCGCTCGTCGCGCTCGACGACCAGGGCGGGATCGTGCCCTGGCTCGCCACCGAGTGGGAGTCCAGCGACGACGGACTGAGCTGGGACTTCACCCTCGATCCCGACGCCGTCTTCACCGACGGCACCCCGGTCGACGCCGCGGCGGTCAAGGCCAACATCGAGCACCTGCAGGATCCCGAGACCGGTTCGTCGACCGGCTACCTGGCGGTGCAGCAGATCGAGAGCATCGAGCTCGTCTCCGACACCGTCGTGCGCTTCCGTCTCAGCCGGCCCGACGCCGCGCTGCTCGAATCGCTCGCGCAGCCGTGGACGGCGATCCAGTCGCCCGCGGGCATCGCGCGCGGCATGGACGAGAACTGCCTCGCCCCCATCGGATCCGGCCCATTCGTGGTCGCCGACTGGGTGAAGCAGGATCACGTCACCCTCGAGCGCAACCCCGACTACCGGACCCCGCCGACCGGCTTCGAGGCGATCGCCGACGGCGTGCAGACCGTGACCTGGCGCTTCATCCCCGATGCGACCGCCCGATTCACGGCGCTCGAGAGCGGCCAGGTCGACATCATCGACAACCCGCTGCCCGAGAACATCGTCACCGCGCAGGCGGGCGATGCCATCGCGCACCTCGACGCCCCCCGGCCCGGCGCGAGCAACCGCCTCGAGCTCAACACGGCGCAGGCGCCCTTCGACGACAAGCTCGTGCGCGAGGCCTTCATCGCCTCCTCCGACCTGAACGCGGGCATCGAGACGCTCTTCGAAGGCACCGCGGAACGCTCGTACAGCGCGCTCTCGAGCGTCGAGCCCCTGGCGGTGCAGTCGCCCGAGGCCTACGAGGTCGACGTCGATCGCGCGAACACCCTGCTCGACGAGGCCGGCTGGACCGAGCGGAACGCCGACGGCATCCGCACGAAGAACGGCCAGGCCCTCACCGTGCGCTTCCCGGTGACCGGCGCCCAGTCGACGCAGGCCGAGCAGGCCCTCTTCGAGCAGATCCAGGCCCAGGCCCGCGAGGTCGGCTTCGACGTGCAGATCTCGCTGCTCGACCTCGGCAGCTGGTACGCGGCGCTCGGCGCCCACGAGTACGAGCTGGTGAGCGCGCCCTACACGAAGATCGGTCCCGACGTGCTGCGCTTCCTCTACCACAGCGACGCCACCACGCCCGCGCCGAGCGGCTACTTCGCGAACCACGCGATGCTGCGGGATCCGGCGCTCGACGCGCTGCTCGACCAGATCGGCAGCGAGCAGGATGCGGCGAAGCGAGCCGAAGCGGCGGAGGCTGCGCAGCGGCTCATCGCCGAATCCCAGGCGATCCTGCCGATCTACGATCAGCAGAACCACTTCCTGTACCGCGCAGACCTCGAGGGCTTCCGCGCGCTGCCCACGGTGAACACGCCGTGGCTGGGCGGCATCGTCGCGAACTAGGCCCCGGCTAGGCTCGGGGAGTGCAACGCAGGGAATGGCTCGTCTTCGTCGCGAAGCGGGCCGGGGGCGCCGCGGCCGTGATGTTCACGGTCGCGACGCTCGCCTTCGTCTCCCTGCAGTTCATCCCCGGCGACCCGGCGGAGGCCGCGCTCGGCGGCCCGGGCAGCCAGGCCGGCCAGGCCGCTCTCGACGCCGCGCGCGCCGAGTTCGGCCTCGACCGTCCGCTCGTCGTGCAGTACCTCGACTTCCTGCGGCGGCTGCTGATCGGCGATCTCGGCGTCTCGTACGCGCAGCGGATCCCGGTCTCCGAGGTGCTGGGGAACGCCATCGGGCCGACGCTCGCGCTCACGGCGGCGGCCCTCGCGGTCGCCTGGGTGCTCGCGCTCGCGAGCGTGCTC
>CALMSE010000026.1 GCA_937872275.1 uncultured Leucobacter sp.
GGCGGCGAGACGCACGGCGGGCAGGGACAGCCGCGATCCGCCCGCTCCTCCGGTTCTGGAGCCGTGTACTCGACGAGCTCGCCCGGCATGGCCCCCGCGCCCCGACCGCGCCCCCAGGGCTCGCGGCGCGTCCAGCGCCCCTCGGGCGGCTGAGGCGGGCGCTCCGGACGGGACACCCGGGACCCGAGTCGCGGGAAGCGCCCCCGACGCGGCACAATAGGAGGTAGCTTCGGGCAGCGCGATCGCCCCGATACCCATCAGCGAGGAGCACACCATGAAGACCATCGCCCGCATCTCCATCGCCGTCACCGCGGCCCTCGCCTCGGTCTTCGTCGCGGCCCCCGCCTTCGCCCACGACGGCGAGGCGCACGACCCGGCCACCGTCTTCTCCACCGCCGGGGATCCGCTGCAGGTCGGCGCCATCCTGATCGTCGGCATCGTGCTGCTGGCGCTCGTGCTGATCCTCTCGCAGTGGATCGGCAGCGCCTTCGAGAAGAAGACCCGGTCATGAGCGCCGCGGAACGGGTCGCCGCCCTCGACCTCGAGACGCTCGAACTGCACCTCGCGGAGTCGATCCTCACCATCGCGGTGCACCGGCCGCAGGTGCTGAACGCGCTCTCGCCGCAGGTCATCGCAGAGCTGCGCGAGGTCTTCGGCGCCCTGCGGGAGTCCCTCGGCCTGCCGCTCGCGGCGGGCGGCGAAGAGCTGGACTGGTCGATCCGCGGCGTCGTGATCACCGGCACCGGCGGCAAGGCCTTCGTCGCCGGCGCCGACATCTCCGCGATGACCCGCATGACCCCCGACGAGGCGCGCAGCTACGCGGCCGAGGCCCACGAGGTGCTCGTGTGGATCGAGACCCTTCCGGTGCCCGTCATCGCCGCGGTGAACGGCTTCGCCCTCGGCGGCGGCTGCGAGCTCGCGATGGCCTGCGACGTCATCTACGCCTCCGAGAACGCCAAGTTCGGCCAGCCGGAGGTGGGCCTCGGCATCATCCCGGGCTTCGGGGGCTGCGTGCGCCTGCAGCAGTACGTCGGCGTCGCCCACGCGCGCGAGCTGATCTTCACGGGCCGCCACATCGACGCGCTCGAGGCCGAGCGGATCGGCCTGGTCGCACGGGTGCTCCCCGACACGGGTGCGTTGGCCGAGGCCGCGCACGAGACCATCCGGCAGGCGGCGCGCAACTCCCCGGCCGCGGTGGCGCTCGCCAAGCGCACCATCCGCGGGGCGCAGGCCCGGCCCACCGACCAGGGCATCGAGGTCGAGCTCGACGCCTTCGCCTCGTGCTTCGACAGCGCCGACATGCGCGAGGGCACCGCCGCCTTCATCGAGAAGCGCCGGCCGGAGTTCCCGGGGCGGTAGGCCTCAGCCGCCCAGACCGAGTTGACATCGAACGAACACGGCGGGGGTGAGCGTGTCTCCGGGAGATCCCTTCCCAGAGGCGCACTCGCCCCCGCCGTGCACGTTCAGCAGGAAGAGGAGCCCCCGGCCTCACCCCGCCTGCAGGCTCGCGGCGACCGGATCGCGCACGATGCGCAGGGTGGCGACGCGCGGATCGGCGGCGCCCCGCACGACGCCGGTCGGCGACGCCGCCACCGCCTGCAGGAACGACACGGTCTCGGCGGTGATCTCCTCCCCCGGCACGAGGTTCGGGATGCCGGGCGGGTACGCGGCGAGGGTGTCGGCCGAGACCTGCCCGAGCGCCTCGGTCGCCGGAACGACCGCGCTCTCGGCGAAATAGGCGGCCCGCGGCAGCAGGCGCAGCATGCCGGGTTCGGGCAGCGGCGGGAACTCCTCCATCGCACCGCCCTCGCCCGCGGCGCGCAGCGCATCTGCCTCGTCGGCGACCGCGGCGAGCGCCGCCATGAGGCGGTCGAGGTCGGGCGAGGCGAGCGCGCCGAAGACCGCGACGATCGTGGTCGCCGTCGACATCTCGAAGTAGACGCCGTGCTCGGCGATGAGCCGCTCGCGCACCCAGTGCCCGCTCTGGCCGAGGCCGGACACGTCGACCGGGATGCGCAGCGGATCGGTCGCCACGATGTCGGGGAAGCGGCCGAAGCCGTCGCTGATCACCGAGAATCGCGGATCCGCCCGCAGCAGGGCCCTGAACCGATCGGCGCATCCGATCGCCCGCCCGATCGCCTCGTGCCCCTGCACGAGCGCGTGGCGGGTCGCGTCGAGGGAGGCCATGAGGATCGCGCTCACCGAGGTGGAGGAGGTCATCGTGTAGGCGCGCTGCACGAGCGCCTCGAGCCGCTCGGCGAAGGGACCCTCTCCGAGCAGCAGCATGGCCGACTGGGTGAGGGAGCCGCCGAGCTTGTGCGTGCTCGACACGACGAGGTCGGCGCCCAGACGCGCGGGCGACTCGGGCAGGCCGGGGTGGAAGCCGAAATGCGCGCCCCAGGCGGCGTCGACGATGAGCGCGGCGCCGTGCTCGTGCGCGACGCGTGCGAGGCCCGCGACATCGGCGGTGGATCCGAAGTAGCTCGGCGAGACGACGTAGACGCTGTGGGCCGGCCGCCCGGCCCGCGTCTCCGCGGCGAGGGCCGCGGCCAGCGCCTCCGGCGTGAGGCCGTGCGCGATCCCGTTGCGCTGGTCGACGGCGGGCGCGACGAACGCGGGGATGAGCCCTGCGATCAGCACCCCATCGGTGAAGCTCGAGTGGGAGCTGCGCTGCATGAGCACGCGCTCCCCGAGGCCCCGCACCGCGAGCGCGGCCGTGCGATTGCCCTGGGAGGAGCCGTTGGTGAGGAACCAGGCGCGGCGGGCGCCCCAGGCCTCGGCGGCGAGGCGCAGCGCCTCGTGCAGCGGCGCGTCGTCGCCCAGGTCGATGCCCTCGAGCATGAGCGGGGCGTCGAGCTCCACGACGGCCTCGCCGAGCAGCCCGGCGAGGTGGGCCCCGCCGCTCCCGGGCACGCTGCCGTGCCCCGGCACCATGACGTGGAGGGGTCTTGCCCGGGCGTGTCGGTCGAGCGCCTCGACGTAGGGCGCACGCGACTGGGCCGCGGAGAGAGCGGCGCGGAGCTCGGGTTCCTCGTGGGGCATGGGTCAAGCCTGGCGTCCGATGCCGCCGCCGCGCAAGACCCGGGCGCCCGAGTCGACGCCCCGGGGGCTCAGACGCTCTCGACCTTCTCCTCCGGGTCCCGGATGAAGAAGGCGACGATCGCCGAGAGGGTCGCCGTCGCACCGCCGACGAGGAAGGCCGCGCGGGTGCCCGCGGCGAGCGCGTGCGGATCCACGGCCTCCGGCGATCCGGCGACCGAGACCGCTCCCAGGGTCATGACCGTCACGAAGAGCGCGGTGCCCGCGGCGCCGGAGACCTGCTGCACGGTCGAGATCGTCGCGCTGCCGTAGGAGGCGAGGTCGGAGGGCAGCGATCCGAGCGAGACCTCGAACAGCGGGGTGAAGGTGTTCGCGAGGCCGATGCTGAGCAGCACGTGGGTGACGACGACCTGCCACAGCGGCGTGGTGTCGGTGAAGAGCGCCATCCCCCACATCGAGAGCGCCGTGATGACGATGCCCGGGATCAGCACCGGACGCGCGCCGCGGCGGTCCACCCGTCGGCCCACGTACTGCCCGAGCAGCGCCATCGCGAGGCCGCCCGGCAGCAGAACGAGGCCCGCGGCGAGGGTGTCGTAGCCGAGCACGTCCTGCACGTAGATGGGGATCAGGATCAGGCTGCCGAACAGCGCCATCGCGAAGATGCCGAAGAGCAGCACGCCGAAGGCGAACTGCGGGGTCTTGAAGGTGCGCAGATCGAGCAGGGCCCGATCCTCCCGTTGGAGCGCGAGCTGCCGCCAGATGAAGAGCGCGAGGCCGACGGCGCCGACGACGAGCGGTATCCACCAGGGCACCGAGCCCTCGCCGCTCGCGTGCTCGCCGATCGCGCTGAGCCCGTAGACGAGGCCGCCGAAGCCGAGCACGGTGAGCAGCACCGAGAGCGGATCGAGGCGCGCCTTGCGCTGCTCGCCCACGTTCGGCATGCGCAGCGCGCCGAGCACCAGCACCGTGAGCGCGATGGGCAGCACGATGAAGAAGAGCCACCGCCAGCTGAGGAACTGCAGCACCACGCCCGACAGCGTCGGGCCGAGCGCCGGGGCGACGGAGATGACCACGGCCACCCGCCCCATGATCGCGCCGCGCTGATGCTTCGGCACGACGGTGGTGACGGTCGTCATGAGCAGCGGCATCATGATGGCGGTGCCGCAGGCCTGGATCACGCGGCCGAGGAGGAGGAGCTCGAAGTTCGGCGAGACGCCGGCGAGCAGCGTACCCGCACTGAACAGGCTCATCGCCGTGACGAACAGCGTGCGGGTGCGCACCTGCCGGATGAGCATGCCGGTGATCGGGATCACGATGCTCATGGTGAGCAGGAAGGCGGCGGTGAGCCACTGGCCGGCGGCCGCGGTGATGTCGAGCTCGTGCATGAGCTTCGGCAGCGCCACCGCCATGACCGTCTCGTTGAGGATGACGACGAAGGCCGAGATGAGCAGCAGCCAGATGGCCAGCGAATCGCCGGCCCCGAGCGCATGCTCCCGGCCGGGCTCGCGAGGCGATCGCTCGTCGTCGGGGGGAGAAGGCATGACCGGCCAAGCCTATCCCAGCGGGGCCCTCGGCGCATCCGGGGCGCGCCCGCGCGGGGTGCGGCGTAGGCTGGGGGCATGGCCAGATATCTTGACGAGGAATCGGCCGCGGCCGACGGATTCACCATCGAGCACGAGCCCGAGCGCAGCCGCTTCGTGCTGCAGCAGGGCGGGCGCGAGTTCGGCGAGGCGCACTACACGCTCATCGGCGACGGCGGTATCGACTTCGATCACACGGTCGTCGACCCCGAGCTGCGCGGCACCGGACTCTCGGGGCTGCTCGCGCATCGCGCCGTCACCGACGAGGTGGTCAGGGGGCGGCAGATGCGCGCCTCGTGCTGGTTCATCGAGGGCTACCTCGCGAAGCACCCCGAGCTGCTCGACACCGGCGCGTAGTCTCGCGCAGTCCTCAGAAGTCGGCGCGCACCGGCCACGGCTCGGGCTGCTCGTCGCTCGCGTAGTCGCGCTCGCCCTCACCCGTGTCCGGAACGCACGGCTCCCGCAGCCCGGGGGCCAGCCGTTCGAAGAGCAGCGGATCGACGAGGATCTCCTCCGCTCCGCCCGCGGTCGCCGCCGCGACGAGGCGCTCCGCCTGGGCCTCTCCGACGATTCTGAGCCGCGCGCCGCGGGCGGTCGCGAGGAACTCCGCGCGTCGGCGCTCGGTGTCGGTGTCGACCGCGGCGTCCGCATCCGCGCCAGGTTCACCGGCGAACGCGCAGTACACGCCCCGCCCCGCGCGGTCCAGGCGCAGCTCGAGGCGCACCGCGTCCCCGGGCCCGAGCGCGCCCGCGGCTTCGAGCGCGTGCGCG
>CALMSE010000027.1 GCA_937872275.1 uncultured Leucobacter sp.
GCGGGGGCGATCGGGTCGGTGTCGTTGCTCGGGTATCTCACCGAGCTGAGCGGCGTGCTCGATGCGCTCTCAATTTCGGTGATCCGACCCGCGCAGTGGGCATTGGTGGCCCTGGTCGCTCGGCTCGCGATGACGCGGCTTCCGGCATGGCTCGGGGTGTTCGTGATGCCTGCGCTGCTTGCGGGCTTCGAGGTCGTGACGGCCCTGCTGTCGCCGCACGGTTCGGGTGGATCGCTCGCATACAGCCAGATGGATGCGCTGCCTGTGATCCAGATCGCCTCGCTCGGCGGCACCGTGAGATCGGTGTACTTCGCGGATCGCTCGCTCGAGTACTGCCCCGCCTGCCAGACGGGCGGCAAAGTCCTTGCGGATCGTCGGCTCTCGAGGCTGCTGAAGTAGCGTCTACCTGTCGAGTGCCGCGGCTCCGAGCCCCGCGGCGTCGAGCGCAGCGGCGACGTGGATCGCGGTCGTCGGGAACACCGGCACGGGCGAATCCTGCTGGGAGACGAGCAGCTCGATCTCGGTGCAGCCGAGGATGATGCCCTCCGCCCCCGCTTCGACGAGCCGGCCGATGACCCCGCGATACGCGGCGCGCGATTCCTCGGTCGTGGTTCCGTGCACGAGCTCGTCGTAGATGATGCGGTGCACGGCCCCGCGATCCGCCTCGCCCGGAACGATCGCCGTGACCCCGCCGGCCGCGAGCCTGTCGCGGTAGAAATCCTGCTCCATCGTGAATGCCGTGCCGAGCAGCCCGACCGTATCGATCCCGCTTCCGAGAATCGCGGCGGCGGTCGCGTCGATGATGTTCAGGAACGGCACGGAGATCGCATCCTCGATCTCACGCGCGACGAGGTGCATGGTGTTCGTGCAGAGCACGACGAGCTCCGCCCCGCCAGCCTCGAGCCTGCGCGCATGCTCCGCGAGCAGGCGTCCCGCACCGTCCCAGTCGCCGGCCGATTGCAGCTCCTCGATCTCGGCGAAGTCGAGCGAGTCGAGCAGAATCTTCGCCGAGTGGTATCCGCCGAGTTCAGCGCTCACCCGCTCGTTCGCGAGGCGGTACCACTCGAGCGTGGACTCCCAGCTCATGCCCCCGAGCACACCGATCGTCTTCATGTGTTCTCCCTGTGAAGCCTCTCTAGAAGCCCCTCGCGATCCACTCGTCGAGGTGCGGCCGCTCCGCGCCGATGGTGGTGTCGTCGCCGTGCCCGGTGTGCACGACGGTCTCGTCGGGCAGCAGCAGCAACTCGGTGCGGATCGATTCGATGATCGTCGGGAAGTCGCTGTAGGACCGCCCGGTCGCGCCCGGCCCGCCCTGGAACAGGGTGTCGCCGGTGAACACGACCCCGAGATCGGGCGAGATGAAGCACGTCGATCCCGGGGAATGCCCCGGCGTGTATCGGGCGTGCAATCGGACCCCTGCGACTTTGAACGTGTCGCTGTTCAGGATCTCCTGGTCGGGCTCGGCATCCGGGTACACGGCATCCCAGAGCATGCGGTCCGCCGGGTTCAGGCAGATCGGCGCGCCGATCAGCGACGCAGTCTCGCGTGCGGCACGGATGTGGTCGTCGTGCCCGTGCGTGAGCAGGATGCGGGTCGTCGTGCGGTCTCCGACCGCGGCCTGCACCGCCGCTGGGTCGTGCGCGGGGTCGATGACGATGACCTCGGAATCGTCGCCCACGATCCACACGTTGTTGTCGACGTCCCACGTGCCGCCGTCGAGCGAGAAGGTGCCGCTCGTGACGAGGCGCTCGATGCGCGCGGTCACAGGACCACCACCGAGCGCAGTACGGTGCCGGTCGACATCTTCGCGAATGCGGCCTCGACGTCGCCGAGCCCGATGCGCTCCGAGACGAAGCCGCCGAGGTCGAGCCTGCCGAGCTTGTACTGGTCGATGAGCATCTGGAAGTCCCGGCTCGGCAGGCAGTCGCCGTACCACGACGACTTCAGCGATCCGCCCCTTCCGAACACGTCGAGCAGCGGCAGCTCGAGCTGCATCTCGGGCGTCGGCACGCCGACGAGCACGACACGGCCCGCGAGGTCGCGCGCGTAGAACGCCTGCTCGAAGGTCTCGGGGCGGCCGACGGCGTCGATCACGAGATCCGCCCCGAATCCGTCGGTGAGCGTGCGGATCGCCTCGACCGGGTCGGTCGTGGCCGCGTTCACGGTGTGCGTCGCGCCGAAATGCTTCGCCTGCTCGAGCTTCGCGTCGAGTCGATCCACCGCGATGATCGTCGTCACCCCCGCGAGCTGCGCGCCCGCGATCGCCGCGGTGCCGACACCGCCGCAGCCGATGACCGCGACCGATTCGCCGCGCTGCACCTCGCCGGTGTTGATCGCGGCACCGATGCCAGCCATGATGCCGCAGCCGAGCAGGCCGACGGCCGCCGCATCCGACTCCTCATCGATCTTCGTGCACTGCCCGGCTGCCACGAGCGTCTTCTCGGCGAACGAACCGATGCCGAGGGCCGCCGAGAGCTCCGTCCCGTCGTCGAGTGTCATCTTCTGCGTCGCGTTGTGCGTCGCGAAGCAGTACTGCGGCCGGCCCTTTCGGCAGGCACGGCACTGGCCGCAGACCGCGCGCCAGTTGAGGATCACCCGATCGCCGACCGCGACCTCCGTGACGTCGTCGCCCACCGCGGCGACGCGCGCGGTCGACTCGTGCCCGAGCAGGAACGGGAAGTCGTCGCTGATTCCGCCCTGCTGATAGTGGTAGTCCGTGTGGCACACGCCGCACGTGAGCACGTCGACGACGACCTCGCCGGGACCGGGATCCGGAACGATGATGGTCTCGATGGTCGCCGGCGCGTACTTCTCGCGCACGACGACGCCCTGAACTCGGTATGCCATGTGGATCGCCTCTCTGCTGCCCTCTCACGGGCTGTCGGTCGCCGCGCTGTTCGTCGTTGAGTCCCAGGCTACCCGGCGAATGCCGCGCGCACCTCCTCGTGCGGCAGCGCGTAGCTCGCGTGACCATCGCGCCCGACGAGGTCCGTCGCCGCCACGAGTGCGTTGAGCACCGCCTCCTCGGTCGCTTCGACGACCGCGCCGTAGAAGGGATCGACACCGCCCCAGCTCAGATGCTCGAGCGTCTCGGTCGTGCCCGTGGGCGTTCCCATGCGCGAGCCGAGGCCCCCCTGGTTCGCGGTCGAGAATGCGAGGAAGATGTCGCCGGAGAAATGGCTGCCGGTCGTCCCGGTGCGGGCCAGCCCGAGCGGTACACGGCGCGCGAGCGCCCGGCACTGGTCGGGCAGGAGCGGGGCGTCGGTCGCGACGATCACGATGACGCTCCCCGCGCCGGGTACGGCGCCCGCGGGCGCTCCGCCGCCGACCGCCTCGACCTCCCGTTCGAACCAGCCGCTCGTCGCCGCCGGCTCGGGTGCCTTCGAGTCCCGCCCGAGCGGCCGACCGACGACTCTGAGTTCGCTCCGCGCCCCGAAGTTCGCCTGGAGCAGCACGCCGACCGTCCACGAGCGTGATCCCGCGCGCACGATGCGCGAGGCGGTGCCCGTACCGCCCTTGAAGCCGTAGCAGTTCATACCGGTGCCGCCGCCGACGTTGCCCTCGGCGATCGGCCCTCCCGCTGCGGCATCGAGCGCGGCCGAAGCGTGCTCCGGCTTCACCGTGTCGGCGTTGATCGAGTTGAGGTATCCGTCCCACGTCTCGCCCACGACGGGGAGCATCCACGCCGCGGCGGCGAGAGGGTCGTGCTCGGCGGGCCATCGGTCGATCCCGCGGTGCACCGCGCCGACCGCGTGCGAGTTCGTGATCGCGACGGGAGTCTGGAACTGGCCGGCCTCCTCGATCCAGCTGCGCCCCGTGAGTTCGCCGTTGCCGTTGAGCACGGCGATACCGGCGGCGCACGGCGCGCTCGGCGCGCCCTTGCCGCGCGGAAGGATCGCGGTCACGCCGGTGCGTGCGACGACCGGGGAGTCCTCGACGATCGTCGTGTACCCGACCTCGAGACCCGGCACATCGGTGATCGCGTTCCACTCGCCGGGCTCGCCGTCGAGCGGAATGCCGAGGTCGCGGGCGCGTACGGGTCGTCCATTGCTCATGAGCACACGCTATCGTGACGGATCCCCGGAGCACCACGAGCACCTCCGAGAACCCGCACCTGTGCGCTGCTCAGGATCGCGGTGGTAGCATGGACGGTACGGCGGGATTCGGAGCCGGGCGCGCAAGCACCGCCCCGATCCGCACCCGTGCACGACGATTCGAGGAGGATTCCATGAAGGCAGCGCGCTACTACGGCAAGGAGGACGTTCGCGTCGAGGAGATCGAGGAGCCGAGGCTCAGGCCGGGTACCGTGAAGATCGCACTCGCGTTCAACGGGATCTGCGGCAGCGATCTCCACCTGTATCACGAGGGGCCGATCCCTCCCGCGCCGAGTACGACGGAGCCGCATCCGCTCTCGGGCGAGACCCTCCCCGTCGTCTTCGGGCACGAATTCTCGGGGACGGTCGAGGAGGTCGCGGACGACGTCGACGGCATCTCGGTCGGCGATCGGGTCGCCGTCGAGCCGCTCATGGTCTGCGGCGTCTGCCCGGCATGCAGGGCCGGCAAGTACAACCTCTGCGAGAAGATGGGCTTCATCGGCATCTCAGGGCTCGGCGGCGGGCTCTCGGAGCACATCGTCGTCGAGCGGCGATGGGTGCACGGGGTCGGCGAGATGCCGCTCGATCAGGCGGCGCTCATCGAGCCGCTCGCGGTCTCGGTGCACGCGGTGCGGCACGCGGGGGCGGATCGGGCTGCGGGCCAGGTCGCCGTCGTCGGCGGTGCCGGCCCGATCGGGCTCCTCACGGCGGCGGTGCTCCGCGCCTACGGCCTGAAGACGATCGTGAGCGAGGTCTCGCCCGAACGGCGGGCGAAGGCGGCCGAGGCCGGTGTCGCCGACATCACGGTGGATCCCGCCGCGGAGAATCTCACGGACATCGTTCGAGAGGCGACGGGAGGCGCCATGGCGCCGTTCGCCTTCGACGCCGCCGGAGTCGGCGTCGTACTCGATCAGCTGTTCGACTCGCTCGGAGCGGGCGGGCGCCTGCAGGTCATCGCGATCCACACCCGGCCCTACACGCTCGACGTGACCGGACGCCTCACGATGCAGGATCGTGTCATCGGTTCGAGCGTCGGCTACGCGGATGATCACGCCGAGGCGATCCGCCTGGTGAACGAGGGGCTCATCGACCTCGCCCCGTTCATCACGAGCCGGATCACGGTCGACGACATCGTCGAGCAGGGATACGAGAAGCTGCTGCACGACCGCAGCGAAGTGAAGATCCTCGTCTCGATGAGCTGAGCGTTCCGGAGCGCGGTGCGCCGGGCCGCGCTATCCGTTGAGGTAGCGCATGTTCTGCTCGGCGTAGCGCTCCCCCGCGACCCCGATCGTGCTCGG
>CALMSE010000028.1 GCA_937872275.1 uncultured Leucobacter sp.
TCGGGGGCCGCATCGCCCTCCTCGAGCCCCAGCCCCTCGGCACGCCAGGCCGCGAGCCCGCCGTCGAGCAGGCGCACGTCGTCGAGGCCGGCGTGCCTCAGCAGCCAGACCGCGCGGCCCGCGACCACCCCGCCGGCATCGTCGTAGGCCACGACGCGATCGCCTTCGCGGATGCCCCAGCGCCGCGCCGCCGCCTGCAGGGTCTCGATCGGCGGCATCGGCGTGCGCCCCTCGGCCGGGCCTCCCGGGCCCGCCAGCTCCGTGCCCAGGTCGGCGAACACCGCCCCCGGGATGTGCCCCTCGAGGTAGGCCGGGCGGCCGTCCGGCCTGCCGAGATCCCAGCGCACGTCGATCAGACGGATCGGGCGGTCCCCCGAGAGGGCGTCGAAGAGTTCGCGGGCCGAGATGAGGAGATCCATGCCCTCATGCTCACAGCCCGCGGGAGCCCCTGTCAACCGACTGTCGCAACGAGCCCCGGTCCTCCGCTAGTTTTGGAGGCGGGGTCCCCGGAACGGGTTGCCGGGGAGCACGGACTCGACGGAGAGGCGATCCATGACGGCACATTTCGATGCGATCGTGATCGGCGGCGGATCGGCGGGCTCGGCCGCCGTGCGCAGACTCCACGACGCGGGGCTCGACGTCGCGCTGCTCGAGGCGGGCGGCTGGGACACGAATCCCGCGATCCATGAACCCAGACGCATGCACGAGCTGTGGCTGAGCGAGGACGACTGGGGCTACTTCAGCACCCCGCAGCGGCACGCGGCGGGCCGTCGGCTGCACCTGCCCCGGGGCAAGGTGCTCGGCGGCTCGCATGCCCTGAACGGCATGATCTACGTGCGGTGCTCCCCCGCCGACTTCGACCAGTGGGCCGAACTCGGCAACGAGGGTTGGGCCTGGGACGATGTGTTCCCCATCTACCGCGCCATGGAGCGCTACGAGAAGGGGGCTTCCGAGCTGCGCGGCGGGGACGGGCCGCTCGACGTGATCCGCGACTACCGGCTCAACGCCGTGCAGCAGGCCGTCATCGAGGCGGGGATCGCTGCGGGGATCCCCTACAACGACGACTACAACGGCGAGACCGTCGACGGCATCTCCTCGCAGCAGGTGACCATGCGCGACGGCAAGCGCCTCACGAGCTACGGCGCCTACGTGAAGCCGATCCTCGACTCGGCGCGGCTCACCGTCGAGACGGGGGCGTGGGTGCACCGGCTGCTCTTCGACGACGGGAGGGCCGTCGGCGTCGAGGTCGAGCAGCGCGGCGAGCTGCGCGCCCTGTTCGCCGACGAGATCGTGCTCTCCGCGGGCTCCTTCGACACGCCGCGCATCCTCATGCGCAGCGGAATCGGACCGGCGGATCACCTGCGCGAGCTCGGACTGCCCGTGCTGATCGACCGGCCCGCCGTCGGGCGGAACCTGCAGGATCACTTCCTCGCCCCGGTCATCTTCACGACCGACGCGAAGCCGGTGCCCCCGATCGAGGACGGCATGGGCATCATGCAGTCGCACTTCTTCTGGCGCAGCACGCCGGGGCTGCGGCTGCCCGACGTGCAGCCGGTGCACTTCAGCACGCCCGCCTACGAGCCGTGGATGACGGGGCCCGAGAACGGCTTCACGCTCATGGCGGGGCTCGTCACCCCGAAGAGCCGCGGTTCCGTGCGGCTGAGCGGACCCGAGCCCCACGACCCGATACTCATCGACCTCGGGCTCTACAGCGACCCCGAGGATCTCGAGACGATGCTCGCCGCCGTGCGGCTGTGCGAGCGGATCGGAGCCTCGGCTCCGCTCACGAGCGAGTGGGGCGCCAGGCAGCTGTACCCCGAGAGCACCGAGCTCGGCGACGACGAGCTGCGCGACTACATCCGCCGCGCGACGGTGACGTACCACCACGCGGCGGGAACGTGTCGCATGGGGGTCGACGACGAGGCCGTGGTGACGCCGCGGCTCGAGGTGCGGGGCGTCCCGGGGCTGAGGATCGCCGATGCCTCGATCATGCCCTTCATCACCGCCGGCAACACCAACGCCCCCGCGATCCTCATCGGCGAGCAGGTCGCGCGCTTCATGCTCGCGGACTGAGGCGGTCGTCCATGCCCGCACCACCCGATGACTCGGCCCCTCGGCTCGACGCCGGGCTGCCGCGCCACCCGATCGCCGCGAGCCGTGCCCCCCGAGCCGACAGGGGCGGCCTGCGCCGACCCGCTCGAGACGGCGATCCGGCTCGACGCCGCGCTCGGCGAGATCGACTGGGGGGCGCTGCCCGCGGGAACCGAGCGGGATCGGGTCGCCGCCCCGAGCGGGGAGCTGGCACGCATCTCGATGGGCCCCGAGGAGGGCGAACGCGTCGTGCTGGTGCCGGGGGTGACCGGCTCGAAGGAGGATTTCATCCTCATGATGCCGCTCTTCGCGGCGGCTGGCTACCGCGTCGAGTCCTACGACATGGCGGGGCAGTACGAGTCCACCGCTGCGGGGCCGGAGAACCTGGATCCGCCCCGGGATCGCTACGGCCTCGAGCTCTTCACCGACGATCTGCTCGCGGTGCTCGACGCCGGGCCTGCGAGGACCGGGCCCGCGCACGTGCTCGGCTACTCGTTCGCCGGCACCGTCGCGGCGGTCGTCGCCGCCCGCCGACCCGAGCTCTTCGCGAGCCTCACGCTGCTCTCGGCTCCTCCCGTCGCCGGCCAATCCCTGCGCCGTTTCAAGAAGGTCGGCTGGCTGAGCCGCGCCGTGCCCGGACGAGCGCTCGGAACGCCGTTCGTCGCAGCCCTCCGCTACAACGTGCACCGGGCCCCCGCCCACCGCGCCGTCTTCGTGCGCGCGCGCCTCGAGCTCACCCGCGCCTCGAGCGTCGGAGACATCCTGGCGCTGATGAAGCGCACCCCGGACTACGCGGACGCGCTGCGCGCGACCGGGCTCCCGCTGCTCGTCGCCGCGGGAACCGGGGACGTGTGGCCTGCTCAGACCCATCTGGCCTTCGCCGAGCGCCTGGGGGCGCAGCCGCTCATCCTCCCGACCGGGCACAGCCCCTGCGAGACGGCGCCGCACCAGCTCACCGAGGCCATGCTGCGTCTCATGCGCGGCTGAGCCGCGGGCGGCTCGCACTCAGGCGGCGTCGCGGCGCTCCGAGTCATCGGCGGGCCCGATCCGACCGCGGGCGCGCGCAGCGGCCTCCGCCTGCGCGATCCGCCGCCGCTTGCGCCCCTCGGCCCACAGCCGTCGTCGCCGCAGCCAGCCCATGTCCGAGAGGCCGACGCTCATCCCGTGGAAGCCCCAGCTGACCCGTCGCCACACCCCCGACCAGTCGTCGAAGGGACGGGCCGAGACCTCCACCCGCAGCCGTTTGTCGAGTTCGACCCCCATGCCGGGGGTCAGCGCGAAACTGATCTCGAGGTCGTCGTGCGCGCGCGGATCCTCGAGATGGACGCGCGTGCGCACCTCGGCCCAGGCCTCCCTGCGCATCGCGAGATTCGATCCGAAGAGCGGCACGGTGCCGGCGATGATGCCGATGAACCAGAAATAGCCGCCGATGTAGATGTACTGCCCGAAGAACCGCCAGCCCGCGCCGCGGCCGTAGAAGATGCCGGGGCCGGTGAGCGCGGTCAGCGTGGGGTCGGCGTCGAAGCGCTCCTCGAGGCGCGCGATCCAGTCCGGGGCCGGGCGCGAGTCGGCGTCGAGCCGGCCGACGATGTCGCAACGGGCCGCATCGAAGCCCGCCGCGGTCGCGCGCAGCACGCCGCGCCTCGGCTCGCTCACCACGCGCGCACCCGCCGCCTCGGCGACCGCGACCGTGTCGTCGGTCGACCCGTTGTCGACCACGATCACCTCGTCGGGCGGGCGGGTCTGCGCGGCCAGGGCCGCCAGGCAGTGCTCCAGCATGCGGGCGTCGTTCAACGACGGGACGACGACGCTGAAGGAACTCATTGTGCAGAAGCCTAGAGCCCCGCAGGATGCACTGTCGAGGCTATGGGGAGCGGCGGACTACCTGCGGTCGAGACCGGAGATGAGCCCGAAGGGGAGCCAGAAGCCGACCACATCCATCATCAGGCCGAGGATGAACACCCAGGTGGCCACCACGGGCTCGAAGCTGAACGAGATGCTCATCACGTAGAAGCCCCCGAAGACCAGGAGCGCGGAGACCACGACGAGCAGGACCGTTCCGGCGCCGGCGCTGGGCTGCGTCGAGGGCACGAACACCGAATCCGCTGCGGCGCGCGGCGACTCCGTGGCTGACTCAGTGGCTGCAGAACTCGACATGGCACTCCTCGACCGAAATGTTTGCTCCCCCAACTCTAGCGCACCGCCCGGCGGCGGGGCTCCGCCGAGCGGAGCGGGGCGGGGCTGGGCGATGCGGTGCGGGCCCCGCCGCGACCTCCTAGACTCTGAGGCATGTACTTCATCGTCGTCAAGCATCAGGTCAAGCCCGAATACGTCGACTCCTTCATCGAGCACACGGCCGAGATCACGGCAGCCACCCGCGCCGAGCCCGGCAACCTCTGGTACGAGTGGACGCGCAGCGTCGACGATCCCGGCGAGTACGTGCTCATCGAGGCGTTCCGCGACGATGAGGCGGCGGCCGCCCACGTGAACTCCGAGCATTTCGCCAGGGGGCTCGAGAAGATGCGCACACTGCTCGTCTCGACGCCGAAGATCATCTCGCGCAAGGTCGAGGGCGAGGGCTGGGACACGATGGGCGAGCTCGTCATCGACTGATCGCCCCCGCGCTCCCGCGCTACCAGCCGCGGGCCCGCCACTCCGGCAGGGCGGGGCGCTCGGAGCCGAGCGTGGTCTCCGCGCCGTGGCCGGGATAGACGACCGCGTCGTCGCCGAAACGATCGAAGAGCCGCTCCGACACGTCGGAGAACAGCTGCGCGAAGCGCTCGGAGTCGTTCCGCGTGTTGCCGACGCCGCCCGGGAAGAGACTGTCGCCGGTGAACAGCAGCACCGGTTCGCCATCCGTCGAGGCGAACGCGATCGACCCCGGCGTGTGGCCGCGCAGGGCGATGGCCTCGAGCTCCACCCCGTCGACGGCGAGGCGCTCACCGCCGACGAGCTCGCGGTCGGCGACGACCCCCCGCTCCTCGCTCAGCTGCGCGGCGTCGTCGCGGCCGATCACGATCTCGGCACCGCTCGATGCGGCGAGATCCGCCGTCGCGCGGGTGTGATCCCAGTGCGCGTGGGTGGTGAGGATCAGGCGCAGGTCCGCCCCGCCCGCGGCATCCCCGGCGCCGTCGGCGATGAGCGCGCGCAGGGCGTCGATGTCGTCGGCGGCGTCGATGAGGATCTGCTCGCCCGACGCCTTGGCGGTGATCAGGTACACCGCGTTGTTCATCTCCGAGACGAAGGCGCGGCGCACGGTGTACGCCGGGCGGTCTTGGACGAGTTCCGAAGCCATGGCGGGGTCCTTCCTCCAGGGTCTGCACGGGCGGGCGGGGATCGGCCCGCGACTTCGAGTCTCGGGCTGCCCGAGCGGGCGCGCCCGCTCAGCCGAGGATCCGCACCGTGCCGTCGAGGTTGTCGCCGACGAGCGTCAGCACGCGGTCGTCGTCGTGGCCGGTGACGCTGAGCATCGTGAGGCGCGGCACCATGTCCATCGTGCACACGCCCTCGTTCGGCGTGAAGCTGACGGTGATCGCGGTGTCCGACTCCTCCACGGCGTCGACCTGCGGGGTACAGGTCGACGACCCCCAGGTCAGCAGCACGATCCCGGTGTCGTCGCCGAACCAGGCGGCACTCGGCGCGTAGTCGGTGGACGAGCCCGGCGCACCGGTCAGCTCGTCCTCGCCATCGAGCTCGAGCGACGTCGTCTCGCCGGCGTAGCTCAGCTCGATCTCGACGTCCTGGCGCGGATCCACTCCCTCGGGAACCCCGAAGGCGGTCGCGCGGGGGGCGAGATCGGCGGTGCAGGGGCGCTGCTCGCCGTCGGAGTCGGCGGCGGGATCGCTGAGGCTCACGGTGATCTTCTGGCCCGACGCCGCGACCTCGCCGGCCTGCGGGACGCAGCTGGAGGAGCCCCAGGTCACGACGCCGATCAGACGGCCGCCGTCGAGCCACACCGCCTCAGCCTGCTGCGCCGGGACGGTCTCGACGGGCCCGGTGGGACTCGTGCCGTTCTCCGACGCGTCGGGCGCCGGGGAGCCGGACGCGCATCCGGCGAGGAGGAGGGCGGAGGCGGCGAACAGCACCGCGGCGGCGGAACGGACTCGAGTGCTCATGCCCTCACGCTACCGAGTCACGCCGGGAAATCGCCGGATGTCCGGCACGGGTGTCGGATGCCGGGCTCTCGCGCGACGCCCTCCGAGAGTCGCGGGTCAGGCCTTCGCGATCCGATGCTCGTGGACCCGGGTACTCATCGCGGTGCCGCCCAGCTCGAGGTAGAGCTGTCCCTCGGTCGCCGAGAGCGTCAAGGTGTTGCGTCGCGCGAGCCCGGCGGCGACCGCCTCCACGAACCCCGGGTCGAACGAGCGCAGGACGATCTCATCGGCGCGATGGATCGTCCTCCCCTCCCATGCGGCGATGAGCCTGCCGGGATCGCGGTGGGTGTACACCGCGGCGCGGTCGGCGAGCTTGCTGCCGGAATGCAGACGTTGCGCGTCGGGAGAGCCGACCTCGATCCATGCGGTGATACGGCCGGTGAGATCCCTCACCAGCACGGCCGGCTCATCCGTCGACGAGATCCCGCCCGCTCCGAAGGCGATGCCGTCCTCGTATTCGAGGCAGTACGCGAGCACCCGAGTCACCATGAAGGCATCGGTCTCGGAGGGGTGCCTGGCCACGCGCAGGGAGAGGTCCTCGTAGACCCCGCGATCCACGTCCGCCAGCTGCACATCGAAGGTGTGGATCATCGCGCCGATCGCCATGACTCATGAGCCTACCGCCGGCGCGCCTCAACGCGAACCGCAATCGGTTCCTGCGCGGAGCGGCGCTCGGAAGCGCGTGGGGCGGGGTGAGGACGGTCTCGAACGTCGGTTCCGAGGATGGCGGATCGGCGAGACGACGAACGCGGGAACTAGGCCGAGAACGCGCCCACGAACATCAACGCGAAGATGAAGATGGCCAGCCCGAGGAGGAAGCCGATCGCCCCGGTGACGATCCCCACGATCGCCGCCCCGTTCGGCCTGCGGGCTCTCAATGCGATGATCCCGAGAATCACGCCGACAGCCCCGCAGACCACGCCGATGGTCAGGATCGTCGCCCCGGCCGCGGTCGCGAAGAAGACGACCATGAGCAGGAGGCCGGCGAGCCCTGCGACGAGAGAGGCGATGGCGCCCCATCTCGGGGTGCGGGTTGCAGCTGGCTGGTGCGTCATCGTTCTCCTCGACGGTTCTCACTCCGGTGTAGCTCCCCAACATACCGCTCGGGGAGCCGGCTGAGGGTCGTGACGGGCGCCTCCGCTGCCGAGGAGCGTGGAATGGACGAAGTTTGCGTGTTTTGAGCGAGTCGTCACGAGCGGGCCGCGCATCGACCTCAATAGACTCGCTACTCAAGCGAAGACAGTTCTGGTCTGGGTCTAGGGGGCGCTGTGACAGAAGAGTATCCGAGCCGCACACTTGCGGATGCGCCGAGGGCCGACGATGGCTACTACGGCCCCGACAGCGTGTCCTGGCGCGTGTTCTCGGACCCCGGCTCGATGCTCGGGGCGAAGAACGCCGTCTTTCTGCAGATGCTGGAACCGGGGATGATGACGCACTTCCAACGCGTCTCGCTCACGAACGAAGGCCCCGAGCAGTTGGCGGCGAGGTTCGACCGCACGTCTGCGTATCTTCGAGACGCGATCTTCGCGGACAAGGCGCACGCGGATGCCGCCGCCGCGCACGTGGACCGTCTGCATGAGCACGCATCGTGGACCGACCCGGAAACGGGCGAGGTCGTCAGCGCCAAACAGCCTGCATGGCAGCGGTGGACCTGGTGGACGTACATCTGGTCGGCCGTGCGCGGCTATCAGGAGTTCGGACCGGGCATGTCCGACGACGAGGCCGATCGTCTCGTGCAGGAGTCGAGGATCGGCGCGGAGAGTCTGTTCGTTCCGGGGCCGTACTTCGAGACCTTCGCGGACCTGGACGCGTATATTCGCGAAGAGCTCGACTCGAAGGCCCTGACGCTCTTCGCGGCGCTGGCCGGCCATTCCCTGCGTCACCCCGACGTGAAGGGCCCGCTCGCGAAGTGGGTGGCGCGCAGGGTGATCAACGGTGTCCTGTCGTTGCTGCCCGAGAGCGCACGCTACTTCTACGCGGTCGAGGATCGGAGCGCGAAGGAGTTCGAGAGAGGCGCCCGCTTCACCAAGTGGATAGCGAAGCTCGCTCGCAAGAACCGGTCCGCCGAGCAGCTCATCGCCGAGGCGATCGGCGATTCGATCGCGAAGCCGTATCAGAGGGTGCGGCCTTCGAAGCAGTGAGCGACGCCGCGCCGGCTGATGTTCGGCTTCGACTCCGGCGGCATCCCCGAAGCGAGAATCCACGAGGTCGTCGACCTCATCGGCAGCCGGCCCATACGAGCTGGTGATTGTCGGCGGGTCGGCGTATCATCCCATCTCGAACATAGTTTCGAATCGGAGGGGACGATGCGGATCATCGCGCAGACCGAGATCCTGGCCGCGGGCCGGGAAGAGCACCGGCAGCAGACGGTCGACGCGATCGCCGAACTCGACCAGCAGCACGCCGACGGAGTGATCGAGACCCCGGCGTACCTGATCAAGAAACGCGCCCTCGTCAGGATGCTCTGACGCACGCCGACCTCATCCGGATCGGCACGGCGCCGTGGTTCGCCGCGCCGGGGCACCTGTCCGAGCCGGCGCTAGACTCCTCGGCATGGCGGAAATGCATCCGGGCGGCAGGCGCGCCAGAGCCGCGTCCGTCTACCGCTGCGCTTTCGTGGTGGTCTCCGCGCTCGGCCTCTCCGCGAACCTGGGCCTGCTGGAGGGCCGCTTCATCCCCTCGCAGTTGAACTACTACACCGTGCTCAGCAATCTGCTCTGCCTTGTCTACTTCGCGGCAGATCTGCCGCTGAGCCTGCGGAACGCGAGGGGCGGCGGCGAACAGGATCGCACCACATCCCTCCCGCGCGTCAAGGGCGCGGTGGTCATGGCCATCACCGTCACGTTCCTCATCTTCAACATCGCGCTCGCCCCCAGCTACCTCGTCGATCCGGACTACGATTTCTTCACCCTGTCGAATCTCGTGCTGCACTACGTCGCACCGATCGCCGTGGTGCTCGACTGGCTCATCTTCGACCGCAAGGGCCTGCTGCGCTGGCACGATCCGCTGATCTGGCTCCTGATCCCAGCGGCCTTCCTGCTTTACACCGCACTCCACGCGCCGTTCATCGGGCCGATCTTCGAGCCGGAGCACAGCCGGTACCCCTACCCGTTCCTGGATGTCGACGCGCTCGGCCTCGCGCGGGTCGCCGTGAATGCGGTGGCGATCGGGGTCTGCTTCGGCATCGTCGGATACGCCGTATTCGGCGTCGACAGGCTCGGCGACCGACTC
>CALMSE010000029.1 GCA_937872275.1 uncultured Leucobacter sp.
ACGGGGCCGACCAGCGCGGCTCGGGCGGGCGGCTCAGCACCACGCGCTCGACGCCGTCGGCCGTGGGCTCGGCGCCGTAGCCGCCGACCACCGTGCACGAGAGCACTCGGATGCCGAGCCCCTCCTGCGCGCTGCGCCGCGCGAGCAGCAGGGCGGTGATCCCGGCCTCGGCATGACCGACGACGTGCGCGGCGGCGCCGTTCCCCCGGATCGTCTCGGCGACCGCTTCGCACGCCCGCGCGAAGCGCAGATCCTCGACCGCCTCGGCCCGGTTCGCCCCGTGCCCCGGAAGGTCCGGGGCGATGCAGCGGTAGCCGAGCGACTCGAGCCGGGCCCGGGTCGCCTCCCAGCTGCGACCGGTCTCCGCCCAGGGGCTCTGCCCCGCGGCGGCGCCGTGCAGCAGGACGACGAGCTCGCCCTCGCCCCGATCACGCCCACTCATGATCCACCTCCTCGATGAATCGACCGACCGTCTCCGCGAACCACTCCGGATGCTCGAGGTAGGGGAAATGGCCGCACTTGTCGACCACGGAGAACCGGGTCTCCGGGTTGCTGCTGCGCAGCGATTCGAAGAGCGCGCGGCCGCGGCTGAGCAGCGCCGTGCGGTCGTCCCGACCCCAGACGATCTGGGTGGGGCGCTGCAGTCTGCCGTCGGCGAGCCACTGCAGGGTCTCGCGCTTGTCGCGGGTGAGCAGAGGGAGGAACTGCCCCGCCATCAGCCCGTGCTGCCTGATCTCGGCGAGCGCTGCCTGGTAGTTGTCGCTCTGCAGCACGCTCCAGCTCTCGGAGACGAACTCATCGCTCACCCCGTCGAAGTCGTGGAAGTACGAGCCGTACGACCAGGCGATGCTCTCGCGCGAGGGCGGGTACGGGCAGTTCGCCAGCACGACCTCGTTCGTCCCGACCCCGGGGCTCAGCGTGCCGCTGTTCACGAGCGTCACCGAGCGCACGAGGTCGGGCCGCAGCAGGGTGGCGCGGCAGGCGATGTACCCGCCGCGCGAATGCCCGACGAGATGCACCGGCCGCCCCGGGGACAGCGCCTCGATCACCCCGATGAGGTGGTCGACGACCGCTCCCATGGTGTACTCGGCGAGGCTCGGCGGCTTCGCCGACCAGCCCTGGCCGGGCTTGTCGTAGGCGATCACGCGGTGGGACCCGCTGAAGGCGCGGAAGGGCGGGGCCCAGGCATAGGCTCCGCTCGCGGCCTCGGCGCCGCCGAAGCTTCCCCCGTAGACGAACACGACGGGCGAGCCCTCCCCCGCCTCGGTCGCCCAGGTCTCCACTCCGTTCACCTCGACGAGCCGCCCCGCGGGCAGCATGCGGTACTGCGGAATGCTCATCGCGTCGCCCCCTGCTCGCGCACCCACCCCGCCAGCTCGGTCTTGGTGGCGTGCCATACGGATTCCTCCCGGGCGAGGAAGCCCAGGATCCGGTCCAGCGTCGGCGCGAACGCCGGCCGTCCGGCCATGTGGCAGTGCAGCACGATGTCGCTCCACTGCGGTCGTCCGTCGCGACCCTCGCGGGCGATGGTCGCGAAGGTGTCCGCGAAGCCCTCGCGGAACACGCTCGGGCTGTTCGTCGACAGGATCCAGTGGATCAGGTCGTTCGCCGCCAGATTCACCTTGGGCAGGATCACGATCTCCTGCGGCGTCCCGGCGTGCTCGACATAGGGCAGGTCGTCGCTCGCGTCGTCGCCGGTCCAGAAGACCCCCTCCTCGAGCAGGATGGCGTTCGTGCCCTCGTTGCTCGAGTTCGCGGGGCTCGCCCACCCCGAGGGGCGGACGCCGCAAGCGCGCTCGATCGCGTCGAGCGTGTCGCGGATCATGCGGCGCTCCTCCTCCTCGGACGCGCCGATGAGGAAGAGGTCGTTCGCCCAGCCGTGGCCGACGACGTCGTGCCCCGCCTGGACGATGGCGCTGATCACCTGCGGGTGCCGCTCGGCCAGCAGGCCCGAGATGGAGAAGGTCCCCGGAAGCCCGTGGCGCTCGAGCATCTCGAGCAGCCGCCACACCCCGACCTTGACCCCGTACTCGCCGTATGAGAGCGAGAACTCGTTCCGCTCGCCCGGCTTGCCCGAGAGGCGGTACTGGGACTGGTTGACGAAGGCCTCGAGCGCGATGCCGATCGTGGAGGCGACGGCCGCGCCGTCGGGCCAGACGACCCGACGACGCGACTGCTCCATGACCTCGCGCCAGGCTACACCTGTGGATTCCGATGCGCTCAACGGTCCGTCTTCTCCAGCACGCCGCTGAGCTCGACCAGGGAGTTGTCGCCCTCGACGACCGACCACTTCATGGCGTCGCTGTCGAACCTGGTGATCCGCACGGTCTCGATCGGCATCGTGTCGGTCGCGGAGGTGTTGAGCAGCACGCCCTCCGCGGCCATCGGGATCTCGACGTCCTTCATGCTCAGCCCCGAGTTGATCACGTCGAGTCTCGTGAGCGCGGGAGCCCGGCGGAGGATCTCGACGATCGCCTCGCCCTGCGCCCAGCCGAGCGCCACGTTCTCGCTCCCGGCGTTGAGGTCGGGGAAGTACTTCGCGACGGCCTCGAAGTACACGTCCGACTCGGCGTCTCCGGCCTCGCGCTGCCGCAGCCAGGTGCTGCTCACCACGTCGTCCACCGCGGTCGGCGAGGCCAGGCCCATGAGCGTCGTGTTGCTGCAGGTGAAGGTGGTCGCGATGTGCGGATCCCAGCCCGCGGCCTCCACCGCGTCGAAGATCTGCGGACACTTGGTGCCGGCGGCGACCACGATCAGGGTGTCGGCGTCGGTCGCGCGCAGGTTCGTGATTTGGGCCGTCACGGTTGGATCGGTCACCTGATAGGTCTCGATGCCCGTGATCTCGACGTTGTTCTCCGGGAGCACCGTCTCGAGGCCTCGCAGGAAGGACTCGCCGAAGATGCCGCTCTGGGCGATCACTGCGACCTTCTTCGAGTCCCACTCGTCGACCGCGTACTGACCGAGCGCGTACGCCTCGGCGGCGTAGGGCACGAGGCCGTCGAGCGTGTTCAGCCGCTGCAGGCGATCGTCGAGCAGCGATCCCGACACCGTCGACATCATGAGCGGGATGCACTGCTCGTTGAGCGTGTCCCAGACGCTCGTGGCGCCCACCGAGCTCTGCACGCCGACGATGGCGAAGACGTTGTCCTTCTGCAGCAGCTCGTCGACGTTCGCGACCGCGCGGGTCGCGTCGTACTGGTCGTCGCGGGGGACCAGGGTGATCTTGCGTCCGTCGAGTCCTCCCTCGGTGTCGTTGAGATGGTTGAAGTACGCCATCATGCCCCGGTTGGTCTCGCCGATCGATGCGAGGGGCCCGCTGTCGGGGAAGGTGGAGCCGAGGAGGATCTCATCCTCCGTGATGCCTGGCGAGGCGACGTAGTCGATGCAGTCCTCCATGGTGACGATCTGCTCGGCGGTCGATTCGGCGTTCTGCGAGGTCTCCCCCGCCGAGCTCGATCCGGTGTCGCGACCGCTGCAGGCCGAGAGCGTCAGCGCCGCGACCGCGGTGATGGCGGCGGCCTGGATCAGTCGCCGCGCCGGGAATGTTCTTGTCTTCAACGGAATGCTCCTTCGCATGGTGATGGATGGTGGGTCGAGGAATGATCGGTGGCTGCTGCGGAAGGGGCCGGCCGCAGACTCCGGCGGCGAGCGCTTCTACTCGGGTTCCCGCTCTCGCTCCCCCTTGGCGCCCCTCCTTCCGTCCCATCGCCCGAGCAGCCAGGTCGAGAAGCGGCTCAGAGCGCCGGCGATCCCGTCGCGGAAGAGCAGGATCACAATGATGAGCAGGGCTCCGTAGATCACGTTCGCGAGCACCGGATCGACCCCGGAGAGCAGTGGGGGCAGGCGTTCGGCGAGCACCGTGCCGATGAGCGGCCCGAGCAGGCTGCTGGCCCCGCCGATCAGCAGTGCCGCGAGGAACTGGATCGAGCCCATGAGGGTCACGTAGAGGTTCTCCGACGAGATGATGCCCTGGGTCAGCACGAAGAGGGAGCCGCCGAGCCCGGCGAAGATCGCGCTCACGCCGAATGCGAGCGTCTTCGTCCAGGCGACGCGCACGCCGAGGGCGACCGCCGCCGTCTCCTGGTCCCGGATCGACATCAGCGCGCGGCCGAAGCGGCCGCGGGTGAGCCGGTGCAGCGCGAGCATGCACACGAGCAGCACCGCGAGGCACACCAGATAGGCCCACTGGTCGCTCATGAGGCCCGTCCACTCGGGTGCCCGGAGCCGCTGCACCTTCATCCCCATGTTGCCGCCGGTGATGAAGCCGAGCCGGTGGATGATGGCGGGGAACATCGCCCCGAGCGCCAACGTGACGACTGCGAGGAACACCCCCTTGATGCGCGATGAGGGGAAGCCGACGAGCAGGCCCGCGATGAAGACGGTCAGGATCGAGAACGGCACGGAGAGCCACCAGGGCCAGCCGTGCGTGGTCGCGAGGATCGCGGTGGTGTAGGCGCCCACACCGAAGAGCGCGTTGTGGCCGATCGAGGTGAGCCCGCCGAAGCCGGTGAGAAGACTGAGGCCGAGCACCGGCAGCGTGGCGATGAAGATGCGCGTCACGTTGCCGACGACGTAGGGCGGGTTCGTGAAGGGGATGATGAGCGCCACGACGATCAGCACGACCATCAGCACCCGGAACGCCAGCACCAAGCGCGGATCGCGCGAGCCGCTCCGCTTGTGTTCGCGCATCGCGCTCATACCCGCACCACCTTCTTCGAGCCGAACAAGCCGTTGGGCTTGACGAGCATGACGACGACCATGACGAGGAACGGAACCAGCAGCGCCAGTTCGGATCCGATGAACGTGATGTACCCGATCGCGAGGCTCTCCACCACGCCGAGGGCGAGCCCCGCGATGACCGCGCCGACCGGCGAATCGAAGCCGCCGAGAGTCGCCGCCGACAGCGCGTACACCAGCACCGGCAGCATCATCGTGGGTTCGAGGAACAATCCGAGGCTGATGACGAGCGCGCCGGAGATGGCTCCCATGCAGGCGGCGAGGCCCCAGCCGACCGCGAGCAGTCGGCCGCGCGGCAGCCCTGCGAGCGCCGCGGACTCGGGGTTGAGCGAGACCGCCCTGAGCGAGAGGCCCGTCTTCGTGAAGCGGAACACCGCCCAGAGCATCCCGCTCGCACCGAAGAGCACCGCCATCGCTCCGAGCGTGCTGAACGGGATCACGACCGAGCCGAGCGTGAGACCCCCGGAGGGGAAGAGCGATTCGACCGGCTTGCCCTCGGTGCCGAAGACGAAGAGCGCGAGCGCCCCGAGCACGGTGTAGAGACCGATCATGACGAGCACCATGACCAGGTGGTCGTCCCTCGGCACGATACGGATGAGACCGCGCTCCAGCAGGGCGCCGGCGAAGAACGACACCACGATCGAGAACAGCAGCGCCAGCCAGATGTTCAGCCCGAAGAGCGTGAGTATCCAGATGAGATAGGTCGACAGCATCGCCATCTCCCCCTGGGCGAAGTTCACGACTCCCGTGCTGCGGAACACCAGGACGAGCGCCAGCGCCAGCGCCGCGTAGATGCTGCCGCTGCCCAAGCCGTCGACGATCCGTTGAAGCAGTAGTTCCATGGTCCTTCTCCTCCTCTCCGCTCGGGGCTCAGGCGCCCAGGTAGGCTTCGCGCAGCACTTCGGCGTCGTTGAGCTCGGAGGCCAGGCGGCTCGAAAGCAGTTCTCCGGACCGCAGGATGTGCGCGCGATCCGCCATCGCCAGCGCGAGTTCTGCGGTCTGCTCCACGATGATCATCGAGATGTCCTCCTCGGCTCTCAGCCGCGCGAGGTGCTCGAACAGCTCCTCGGTGATGATGGGCGAGAGCCCGAGCGAGGGCTCGTCGAGCAGCAGCAGCCGCGGACGACTCATGAGCGCCCGCGCGATGGCGAGCATCTGCTGCTCCCCGCCGCTCAGGCTGCCGGCGAGCTGCCGGCGCCGTTCGGCCAGCCGCGGGTAGACCGTGAACCAACGCTCCAGCCCCTCCTCGAGCGCCTCCTTCGAACCCGTCACGAGACCCCCGACGCGCAGATTCTCCTCGACGGTGAGTTCGACGAAGGTGCCCCGGCCCTGCGGCACGTGGGCGATGCCCCGGCGCGTCAGCGCCTCGGTGCGCTTCCGGGAGGTCGAGGCGCCGTCGAATACGACCTCCCCCGTCCACGGGATCAGATTGGTCAACGCCCGCATCAGGGTGGTCTTGCCTGCACCGTTCGCGCCCAGCAGCACGATGACCTCGTTCGCCGCGACGGTGAGGTCGATGTCGCGCAGCACCCTGACCGCGCCGTAGCCGGCGTGCAGACCCCTGACGGTCAGGAGGTCCCGATTCGTTTCGCTCATGCCGCGCTCCCCAGGTAGGCCTTGATGACCCGCGGGTCGTTCGTGACCTCGTCGGGGCTGCCCTGCGCCAGCACCTCGCCGGCATCGAGCACGACCACGTGGTCGGAGATCGCGCGCACCATGCCGATGTGGTGCTCGACGAGCAGCACGGTCAGGCCCAGACGTGCCGTGGCCTCGCGGATGAACTCGGCGAGGGACTCGACCTCGCCGTGCGAGAGGCCGTTCGCGGGCTCGTCGAGCAGGAGCAGCCTCGGCTCGCTCATGAGCGCCCGAGCGAGCTCGACACGTTTCTGCGAGCCGAACGGGAGGTCGAGCACCTTCGTGTCGGCGAGATCGGCGAGGCCGGTCTCCTCGAGCATCTCCCAGGCGCGCGCCTCGGTGCGTCGCTCCTCCCTGCGCTCCCGAGGGAGGCGCAGGAGCACGTCGAGGATGGTCGCCTTCGTGACCGGGTAGGCGCCCACCATCACGTTCTCGAACACGGTCTGCGCGCCGAACAGCGCGAGGTTCTGGAAGGTGCGCGCGATACCGTGCGCGGCGACCCGGTGCGCCGGCCGCTGCAGCAGGTCGTCGCCCGCCATCAGGATCCGCCCGGCGCTCGGATGGTAGAAGCGGCTCACGCAGTTGAACACCGAGGTCTTGCCTGCGCCGTTGGGGCCGATCAGCGCGCAGATCTGCCCCTCCTGCACCCCGAAGGTCACGTTCTTCAGCACCTGCAGCCCGCCGAAGTTGAGCGAGAGCTCCTCGACGCTCAGCAGACTCTTCCCGTCCGGCTTCCTTCCGCCGCTCACCAGCTCCACCCCCGCTCGGAGGGGTGCACCCAGTCGCCGCTCCGGGCGAGCCCTTCGAACACCGCGCCCATCGCGGTGAACTCCTCGGGACTCCAGTGGAACGGCAGCGTCAGGAACTGCCTGACCCCGGTCGCCTCGCGAATCCGCGAGAACCGCTCCGCGACCTGCTCGGGGGTGCCGACCAGCACGCTGCTGCCGGCCCCCGCCCCGATGCGTCGCACCTGCTCCTCCTTGGGCATCCCCGCGAACAACCGCTGGTAGGTGGAGCTCGACCGGAGGAAGAAGCTCGCGAATCCCTCTGCGGCGCCGATGTCGACCGAGTCGAGCAGCTCGCGGTACTTGCGCTGCGCCGCCTCCTCGGTGTCCCCGAGCACGACCGCGATGGATCCGGCGACCTCGACCTCGCGCGGATCGCGCCCGGCGGCCGCCGCTCGTTCCGAGAGGGCCCGCGCCGTCGCCGCGACTTCGTCGAGGTCGTCGACGATCGCGGTGAAGCCGTAGTCGGCCTCCGCCACGATGAGGTCCATGGCCGCGGGTGAGACCCCCGGGTTGAAGATCGGCGGGAAGGGCCGCTGCAGCGGGCGGGGGCCCGCGAGGACGCCGGAGAGCTTGAAGAACTCGCCGTCGAACTCGACGCGCTCGCCGATGCCCGCCGACCAGAAGGCCTTGATCGCCCGGATCGCCTCGCGGGCCATGCGGTAGCGACGGTCGGTGTCGGTCTCCTCCTCGAGACCGAACAGCGAGTGCTCGTCGGCCTTCGCCCCGGGCACCGCGTTCCAGCCCCAGCGGCCGCCGCTCAGCACGTCGAGGTTCGCCCCGAGCCGGGCGATCACGACCGGCGGCAGGTAACGCATGTGGAGGGTCGAGACCACGCCGATGTGCTCCGTCGCCGCGAGCAGGGCAGCGGCCCAGATCGGCGCGTAGAGCCGCGGCTCGCCGTGACCCGCCGCGATGTTCGCCGGTGGGTTCGCAGCGTAGGTGTCGGCGAGGAACAGATAGTCGAAGCCCGTCGCCTCAGCCGCCCGGGCCGCCGGGATGTGGTTCGCGATATCGAGGACATCGGGGTTCGCGTCCGCGACGGCGCGCGAGGTGATGTTCTGCGTCATCGTGTTGGGCCACATGATCCCGAACCGGAGATGGTCGTCGTTCCCGCGTCGCTTGAGAGTCACCCGAGCTCCTTTCCGATCGCGCCGTCGTCCTCGGCGGCGGTATCTTCCATGAGGTTAGGAACGCCCGGATGCACCCGCGCAATTTTTTCTAGTGACCAGAATCAGCCCCTCCCAGGTGCTGAACGGCGGGCACGGCTCAGCTCACGTCGATGCCCTGGACCAAGATCATCGCGTCGATCCGCGCCGCGGCATCGAGGCAGGCCTGGATCGATTCCGGCTCCAGGAGACTCTCGAGCCGGAAGATCGGCGAGGCGACCATCAGCGCCGCGATCGCCCGGCCAGAGGGGAGCCGCAGCGGGAACCCGATGGCGCCCACCCCCGGCTCCGCGAGCTCGCGGTTGATCGCATATCCCAGCCGTCGGGCCTCGGTCACGTTCTTCATGAGCTCGACGAACCGCATTCTCGACAGAGAGGGACGGCCGCCCCCGCCTGCAGCGCCGTACATGCGCGCCAATTGCTGGTCGTGCAGCTCGGAGAGCAGCATGATGCCGCCGCCACTCTCGTGCGCCTCGAGCACGGCGCCCCTGAGGTCACCCACCCGCACCGAGGCCTGCGATTCCAAGGTGTGCAGAAAGTGCATCTTGCTGCCGACCCGCACCGCGAGGTGCACGGTCTCGCCGAGCTCGTCGCGCAGCCGCTCCATGTGCGGCAGCGACTCGGTTCGCAGCATGCTCGTCCATGAGACCGAGACCGGGCTCGCTCCGATCGCAGGGCCCGGCAGATAGCGCTTCGACTCGTCCTGCACCGCGAAGCCTCGGTACACGAGCATGGCGAGGAGGCGGTGTGCGGTCGAGACCGACACTCCCAGATCGGCCGCGGCGTCGCTCACGCGGATGGCGTTCTCGTCCCGCAGCAACTGCAGCAATCTGAGCGCGTTGTCGACCGACTCGATGGCGTAGGAAGGGCGCCGCTGGATCTTTCGTTTCTGCATGCGGGGACCTCCGTGTCTCGCGGCGAAGACCGGCCGGTCATCCGCTGCGCGCTCTTCGATCTTCTGCCAGGATCATCCCGCAGGGTGGGATGATCACCGAACTTTCCATCCAGCAGAAAACCGGGCGGGGCTTCCCGTCGAGATCCGTGCTCAGACCGGGAGATCAGTCGCCCGGCCCGCACCCCTCCGAAAGGCCGCGACCGCGCCGAACACGATGAGCCCCTGCCCGAGCGTGTAGGTCGGCATGA
>CALMSE010000030.1 GCA_937872275.1 uncultured Leucobacter sp.
ATGCTCGCCGCGATCGAGGATCTGCTCGACTCGTGGCCGGGCACCCTCATCGTCGTGTCGCACGACCGCTACTTCCTGGAGCGCGTGACCGATCAGCAGTACGCCGTGCTGGGCGGGCGCCTGCGGCATCTGCCCGGCGGAGTCGACGAATACCTGCGGCTGCACGCGGCGCAGGATCGCGCGGCGCAGGAACGCACGGCCGGGCAGCAGAGTCTGTCGGCCAGAACGCCCGATCAGTCGCCCAAGACCGTGTTGTCCGGCGCCGAGCTGCGCGCCGCCGAGAAGGAGCTCTCCGCGGTCGAGCGCAAGATGGAGCGCTTGCAGTCCGATATCGCGAAGTCGAGGAACGGGCTCGCCGATCTCGACCAGTCCGACTACGCGCTGCTGAACGCCGAGATGACGAAGATCACCGCGATCGAGGACGAGGTCGCGGCGCTCGAGGATCGCTGGCTCGAGCTGAGCGAGCTGCTGGCGTAGCCGGATCCCCTCTCGCGAGTCGCTCTCGCCGGGAGCAGCGGATCCGGTACATTTCACCGTGTAGGCGGCGATCGCGCGTTCTCCGGCTGCGCCGCCGCAGGGCTGCACCGTTGCAGTGCTGCGCCGGGGGGAGGGGAGGAGCCCGCGATGACGAGGATTCCGGAGGGGATGCGTCCCATCACCCGGCGCACGGCGCTCGGAGTATCGGCCGTGGGCCTCGGGGTGCTGCTCACGGCATGCGGTTCGCCGCCGGAGACGGACCCGTCCGAGCCGCTCGATCGCGAACCGGCCGCAGGGCCGGACGGGGCGGGCGACCCCGCACCCGAGCAGCCGGTGCCCGAGCCCGTGCCCGTGCCGGATCCCGAGCCCGAGGCGCCCGTCTCGCAGGCCCCCGGGCTCGAACGGGTGCCCGCCCCGTACGGTGCGTTCTACGGCCTCCCCGGCGAGGGGAACCTGCTGGCCTGGACGGTCGACGACGGGGCCGACTCGTCGGTGGTGGCCGCCTACGCCGCGTTCGCCGCGGCGACCGGCACCCGGCTCACCCTTTTCGCGACCGGCTCCTACCCGGCCTGGGCCGAGAACGCGGAGGCGCTCCGGCCGCTCGTGGCGAGCGGCCAGGTGCAGATCGGCAACCATACCTGGAGTCATCCGAACCTCACCGCGCTCCCGGACCAGGGCATCATCGACGAACTGCAGAGCACCCACGATCTCATCGGCGAGCTCTACGGCGTCGATGCGCGCCCCTACTTCCGGCCGCCGTACGGCTACTTCGACGACCGCGTGCTCGCCGTCGCCGCGAGCATCGGCTACACCGCGCCCACCATGTGGTACGGATCGCTCTCGGACTCGGGGCTGATCGCCCCGGAGCAGATCGTCGCCTTGGCGCAGCAGTGGTTCCTGCCCCAGCACATCGTCATCGGCCACCTGAATTTCCCGCCGGTGACGCAGGTCTTCGACCAGCTCTCTCAGGTCATCGCCGAGCGCGGGCTCACCACCGTCACCCTCAACGACGTCTTCACGAGCGACTTCCACCCCTGAGCCGGCCGCCCGCCTTCGCGCAGCTGCCGCGGCGGTGGATCGGACTCCCCGATGGGGCGACGGTGCAGCCGCCCTCGAACCCCGGCGATTCCTCGGCAGCGCTCAGCGGACGCCCGGCGACGCCCCCGTCCCCGTCGCGGTCACCGGGACGAGACTGCTCAGCTGCGTGACGTGCCTCGGCTCCAGCTCATCGAGCGAGGAGACGCCGAGCAGCGCCATGGTGCGCACGATCTCGCTGCCGAGGATGGCGATGGCGCGATCCACCCCCTCGCGACCGCCCGCCATGAGCCCGTACAGATACGCGCGCCCGATGAGCGCGAACTTCGCGCCGAGCGCGACCGAGGCGACGATGTCGGCCCCGCTCATGATGCCCGTGTCGATCATCACGGTCGCGTCGCGCCCGACCTCGCGCACCACCCGGGGCAGCAGGTGGAAGGGTACGGGGGCGCGATCCAGCTGGCGGCCGCCGTGGTTCGAGAGCACGATCCCGTCGACGCCGCGGTCGATGAGCCGCGCGGCGTCGGCCACCGTCTGCACCCCTTTGACGACGAGCCTGCCCGGCCACATGCCGCGGATCGTGTCGAGGTCGTCGTAGGAGATCGTGGGATCCATCGCCGAGGCGATGAAGTCGCCCACCGTTCCCTCGGTCGAGGAGAGGGAGGCGAACTCGAGCTTCGGCGTCGTCAGGAAGTCGAACCACCACCAGGGGCGGGGGATCGCGTTCAGCACGGTGCGCGGTGTGAGCCGGGGCGGGATGGAGAATCCGTTGCGCGTGTCGCGCAGGCGGGCCCCCGAGATCGGGGTGTCGACCGTGAACATGAGGGTGTCGAAGCCGGCCTTCGCGGCGCGCTCGACGAGACCGTAGGAGATCTCGCGCTCGCGCATGACGTAGAGCTGAAACCAGTTGCGCCCCGTGGGGTTCGCGAGCTTCACGTGCTCGATCGACGTGGTGCCGAAGGTCGAGAGGGTGAACGGGATGCCCGCGTCGCCCGCCGCGCCCGCCCCCGCGGTCTCGCCCTCGGTCTGCATGAGCCTGGTGAAGCCGGTGGGCGCGATGCCGAACGGCATCGAGGCGCGGCCGCCCAGGATCTCGACAGCGGTGTCGACGCCGATCGCCGGCCGCAGGATGTCGGGGTGGAACTCGATCTCCTCGAACGCCCGCCGGGCGCGCGCGAGCGAGACCTCGCCCTCGGCCGCGCCGTCGGTGTAGTCGAAGGCCGCCCGGGGTGTGCGCCGCTTCGCGATGCGACGCAGATCGTGGATCGTGAGCGCCGAGTCGAGGCGCCGTCTCTTCCCGTCGAGCTCCGGCCTCTTGAAGCGCAGGAGGTCGCGCAGTTCGGCGGGCCGGGGGAACTGGCGCTCGACCATGCGAGCTCCTTTCTCGTGGGTCTCTTCCTCGATTCTCGCGGCACATCCCGGTTTCGGCGAAATGCGCTGGCAGGAAGCGGGGGCGGATCGGCCCGCGCTCAGCGCAGCCGCTCGCCGACGGCCCGCAGCACCTCGTCGGGACTCGCCCCGGCGTCGAATGCGGCGACCACGATGCGGGTCGCGCCGCGATCCGCATCGCTCCGCTCCGCACCGCTCCGCTCCACTCCGCCGAGCTCCACTCCGCCGAGCTCCACTCCGCCGAACTCCACTCCGCCGAACCATGGCGAGAAGCGGGAGACGAGGGTGCGCAGCTCGGCGTCGAGCAGGCCCGCCGCGCGCGGGTCGGGATCCCTCAGCCAGCGCCTGAGCGCCGCGTTGTGCACCGCGACCATCGCCGAGGCGAGCGCGATCGGCACCCAGGGCGGGGTGTCGGGCGCCGCGACCCGCGCGAGGTAGGCGGCGTAGACCCGCTCGTAGCGATGGGTGATGACGAGCTCGCGCTCGCGCAGCGCCGGCGTGCGGCGCAGGAGCCCCGAGCGCAGCTGCGCCGCCTCGACGTCCCGGGTGAGCAGATGCAGCACGTCGACCGTCGCGCGGGCGAGCGCCTCCTCGACCGGCAGCTCCGTCTCGCTCAGGAACTCCTCGAGCCGGCCGAGCGCGAGGTCGTGGTCGGCGAAGATCACGTCGTCCTTGCTGCCGAAGCGGCGGAAGAAGGTGCTGCGGCTCATGCCCACGGCGTCGGCGAGGTCGCCCGCGGTCGTGGCCTCGAAGCCGTGCTGCGCGAGGAAGCGGATCGCCGCCGTGCCGATCTCGGCAGGCACAGGGGCCCGCCGGCGCTGCGAGGAGGGCTGTTCTGGCATAGGCAGAAAGTACCACAGATGCGAGATTGGCACTCGGTTTCATTTCGACCGGCATCAATCTGTTCCTGGCCGGTGTCACGTATGACGCCTGCGGGTGGGGTTGTAATGGGACTCGGTCTCAGGCATACTCGGAGCAAGCGAACGCGAGCAGGCGGATCCGGGTGACGGCATCGCCGATGCGCCCGATGCGACAGGAACCGACAGGAAAGAGGAACCGTCATGAGCCAGCATGTGAGTCTCGGCACCGAGGAGCCCGACTACCAGCTCTGGGAGCCGATCGACGTCGATGTCTCGGGCGCCTTCACCGGCATCTCCGCCGACGATCTCGCCTACCGCGACCGGGCCCGCGCCTTCGTGCAGGACGAACTGCGGCCTGTGATCGCCGGCTACTGGGACCGCGCCGAGTATCCCCTGCACCTCGCGAAGCGCCTCGGGGAGCTCGACCTGATCCGCGACGGCATCGACGTGCCCGGCTTCCCGGAGCAGAGCCTCATGGCCGCGGTGCTCACCACCATGGAGCTCTCGCGCGGCGACGGCTCGATCGCGACCATCGTCGGGGTGCAGGGCGCCCTCGCGCTCCGCTCGATCGCGCTCTGCGGCAGCGAGGAGCAGAAGGATCGCTGGCTCGCCCCGCTCGCCCGCGGCGAGGAGCTCGGCGCCTTCGCGCTCACGGAGCCCACCCACGGCAGCGACTCGGTGAGCCTCGAGACCCGCGCGCGCATCGAGGGCGACGGGTACGTCATCGACGGCCACAAGAAGTGGATCGGCTCGGGCAGCGTCGGCGACGTCTCGGTGGTGTGGGCCCGCGGCGACGACGGTCAGGTGCAGGGCTTCCTCGTTCCGCAGAGCACGCCGGGCTACAACGCCACGACCATCGAGGGCAAGATGTCGCTGCGCGCCATCTGGCAGGCCCACATCGAGTTCGACGGCGTTCGCGTCGGCGCCGACGCCAGGATGCCGGGAGCCCGCAGCTTCAAAGACACCGCCCGCGTGCTCCAGGCCACCCGGCTCGGGGTCGCCTGGGGCGGGCTCGGTCACGCGCAGGCGGTCTACGAGACCGCGGTGCACTACTCGAAGCAGCGCCAGCAGTTCGGGCGGCTGCTCGCGGCCTCGCCGATCGTGCAGAACCGCCTCGCCGAGATGCTGAGCCAGCTCACCTCCCTGCAGACCCTGCTCATGCAGCTCACCCGCGCCGAGGAGGCCGGAGAGCTCTCCGGCGCCGGTGCCTCGCTCGGCAAGTACACCGCCACGCGCACCGCGCGCCAGATGGCCGCGAACGCCCGAGACCTGCTGGGCGGCAACGGCATCCTGCTCGAGAATCGTGCCGCGCGGCACTTCGCCGATGTCGAGGCGCTGCACACCTATGAGGGCACGGAGACGGTGCAGGCGCTCATCATCGGGCGCGAGATCACCGGAATCTCGGCGTTCGCCTGAGGACGTTCCGCCTCCTCAGAGCCCGCTCAACAAGCCCATGCAGGGGCCGATCACGACGAGCCAGGTCGCCGCCGCCGCGATGAGCATGCCGAGCCCGACCCGGCGCGCGCGCTCGGAGGCCGCCACGACGACGCCGATGATCGCCGGGATCAGGAAGTAGAGGATCAGCCCGCCGAAGCCGGCGAAGAGGCCCGCGCTGATCAGCGGGAGCATGAGCATCCCGAGCAGCACGTAGACGCCGCAGCCGATGCCGATGCCGCCCCAGAGCGAGCCGCCCTCGCGGGGGAGGTCCGGGGGAGGGCGCTCCTCCGAGGGCTGCGGCCCGGGGCCCGGTGGCTCCTCGGGGGGCGGGGGCGCGTCGCTCATCGTCGATTCCCGACCTAGGTGAGCATCGAGACGCAGGTGCCGAGCAGCACGATGACGCCCGCGGCGCAGAGGAGGAAGAATCCTGCGACGACGCCGCCGACGACGATGCCGACCTTCGCGCCCGTCGGCAGCGGCTGATTCTGCTGCGGAGGCGGCGGATAGGCGTGCTGCGGATAGGGAGGCTGCGGCTGAGGCGGCGGAGGATAGTGAGGCTGCGGATACGGAGGTTGCGGGAGTGCCTGCTGGATCGGATCGGGCTGCTGGGCCTGCGGTTGCTGGGCCTGCGGCTGCTGCGTCGGATCCGGGTGCGACGGGTCAGGCGGGCTCTGGTTCACGATGCCTCCTTGCTCCGGTGGGAGTGAGCCTACCCTGCTTCGCGAGCCAGAGGATCCGCGCCGCGAACAGCGGGATCGTCACGAGCAGGAAGAGCTGGGGCCTCGTCAGACCCAGCCACGCGACCTCGTTGCCGCGCACGAACTCGACGAGGAAGCGGAAGACGGCGTACGCGCCGATGTAGAGGGTCAGCGTCTCGCCCGCACCGAGACCGATGTGCCTGAGCCAGAACCACAGCAGCACGAAGGCGACCGCGTGGAACACGATCTCGTAGACGAAGCTCGGGTGCAGCCCGACGCCGGCCGGCGAGCCGACGCGCGCGGCCGCGGCCTCGTCGAGCACGATGCCCCAGCCGCCGGCGGTCGGCGCGCCCGGCCGCTCGGTGAGGAGGCAGCCGAAGCGGCCGATGGCGAGCGCGAGCGCGACCGCCGGCGCGAAGAGATCGCCGGTGCGCTCCCGGTACCCCACGATGCGCTTCGTCAGGTGCACGCCGAGCCAGGCCCCGACGAGGGCGCTCAGGATCGACGCGTTGCCCCGCAGCAGCTGCTCCGCGAGGTTGAGGTTCTGGGCGGGGTCGAGGTGCTGCACCCAGGTGCCGAGCCGGGCGAAGACGGCCGCGCCGACGAGCGCCCCGAGTACGAGCCACGGAATGCGCGGATCGCGCACCCGGCGTCTGCGCGCCTCGAGCCAGAACACGAGACCGCCTGCCAGGAGCCCCAGCGCCACGAAGACGCCGTGCGTGTCGAGCGGGGGCCCGAAGCCCAGCAGGTCGTCGAGGCGGGGGAACACGGATCAGCCGCCGAGCACCCGGATCCAGAGCGCGACCCAGAAGGGGATCGCCGCCGCGGCGAGCACCGCCACGGCGGCGAGGTAGGCGATGACCACCCGGGTGTCGCCGAGCCGGCACTTCGAGCGCATGAGGCCGGCCCGCCGAGCCCTCGCGTAGCCGGCGATCGCGGTCAGGGCGAACGCGAGGAGAGCGACGGGGCCGAGCACGCAGGCGATGAGCGCCACGGTGGTGTTCACGCAGAGGCGCAGCGGATCGAGGCCCGGAGCGTCCGCGACGCCGGGGTCGCGCTGCGCGAGCGGAGGCGTGTTCGGCGTCAGGTGCGCGGTCCGGTCGTCTGGCGCGGTCATGCCCCGCTCCGGGTACCGATGGCGACGGGGGTCGGGAGGGCGCGGGCACCCGTCGCGGTCGAGAGGCGCCGCCGCGACAGCGGTGCCCAGGCCTGCACCGCGCAGAAGGGCGCGCACTGGTGCACGGCCTCGCCGGCAGGGCCAGGGTTCTCGTGCACCGTCGCGACGTGCACGCAGCACTGCGTCAGCCGCTCCTCGATCATGGTGTTGATGTCCATGAAGGGCTTCACCGTGATGCGCTTCACGCGCTCGCCCAGAAACCCCCGCAGCCGCTTCTGCTGGCCCGGAAGCGCCGCCGCGGCGAGCTTCGTGAGCGTGCCGATGCCGAGATCGCAGCCGGTGCAGATGTCCTTCCACAGCGAGGCGATCGAGGGATGCGACAGCGACGACTGCTCGCTCAGGAGGTCGAGCAGCGACTGCTTCACGCTGTCCTTGAGCGCCTGGTTGATGCCGCTGTCGGCGATGCGGTTCGCGATGAGATCGGGGTTCAGGTCGAGAAACTCCTTGAGCCGATCGGGCCCGACGAGGGCGGTCAGCGACCTCCAGTCGCCCGAGTCGTCGCGCAGCAGATAGCCGACCGAGCAGCAGTGCGGATGCGAGCAGGGGAGCGCCGTGAGGTCGCGCCAGGTCACCTCGCCGTCCGTCTGCGGGCCCAGCCTCGCGAGCACCCCGGTGTGGGTGAGGCGATCCTGCGCATCGATGCCGGCGGAGCGCCCCGAGCCGAAGACCGGCTGGATCGTGACCCCGCCCACGTACGGAGTCTCCATGGCGCGGCGGATCACGGCGCCGATCTCGTGGTCGTTCACCCCGAGTGCGGCCGTCATCGTGAGCGTCGTGAAGACACCGGCCGCGGACAGCCGCTCGAGCGCCCGCTGCTTGAAGCGGCGGATGTCGGCGCCGCGATGGTAGCGCGACGACTCCGGCTCCTCGCCGTCGTACTGCAGGTAGATCTCGACGCGCTCGCGGTGCCGCTTCAGCGTCTCGACGAAGGCGTCGTCGTTCGCGATTCTGAGCCCGTTCGAGTTGATGAGGATGCGCACCACCGGGCGCGCCACCAGCTGCTCGAGCAGCTGCTCGAGCCAGGGGTAGAGCGTCGGTTCGCCTCCCGAGAGCATGAGCACGTCGATGCGGTTCCGCTCGCGCGAGAGCCGCGCGTCGACCGAGGCGAGCACCTCTTCGAGCGGTGCCACGGCGCTCGCCGCCGGGCTCGACTCGGCGAAGCAGGTGGGGCACTTGAGGTTGCAGTGGTCGGTGATGTCCTCCAGCAGGATGCAGGTGTGCTGCGTCTGCATCTCCGGCAGCCCGTCCTCGTAGGCCTCGGGCACCGGCTTGAAGTTGCCGGCGAGATCGGCGGCGTGGATCTTGGTCGGCGCCGTCCACTGCTCGAGATAGGAGAGGATCTCGGCCGACTCGTCGTAGAGGGTGCGCTGCAGGCCGTGGGTGCGGCAGCCGCGCTCGAGCCAGATCACGCCGTCGCGATCCGCGAGCCAGCCCGAGAGCCGCTGCACCTCGGACAGCGGGCGATCCGGGTCCTCCTCGTGGCACGCGGGGCAGAAGGCGTTGACGTAGCGGTGCACGCGGTAGTCGCGCAACGGCATCCCGGCGGTCGGCGTTGACATGGCCCCAGCCTATTCGCTGTTCGCGGGGCTCCGTGCGTGCTGGGGGCGGGGGACCGCGCTCACTCCCTCACGTCGGGGCCGAAGCGGTCGACGCTGATGGCGAGCCTGCGCAGCAGCGTGGCGAGCCGCTCGCGCTCGGCGCGGGGAACGCCGCCCAGCAGGTGCTCCTCGGCGTCGGTGAGGCGCGTCATGGCCGCGTCGACCAGGGTCTGGCCCTGATCCGTCATCTCGACCAGCACCCCGCGGCCGTCGTTCGGGTCGGTGAGCCGATGCACCAGCCCGCGCTCCTCCATGCGGTCGATGCGGTTCGTCATCGTGCCGCTCGAGACCATGGTCTGCCGCACGAGCATCTTCGGGCTCTGCCGGTAGGGCGCGCCCGATCGGCGCAGCACCGCGAGCACGTCGAACTCCCACGAGGTGAGCCCGCTCCGCGCGAAGGCCTGCGTGCGCACGCGATCCACGTGCTTCGCGATGCGGGTCATACGGGAGAAGACCGCGAGCGGCGCGAGGTCGAGGTCCGGGCGCGCGGCGGCCCAATCCTTCACGATCCGATCGACCTCGTCCTGTTCCTTCATGCCCCCCATTATCTCCCCGTCCCGCCGTCAGCGCCCGAGCGCGGGCGGTTCAGGGCCGTTCCGCGGGCGCCTGCTCGCGTTGCGGAGCGGCCTCGACCGTGTGTCGCGAGTGCCGCAGGAACAGCACCGCGATCAGGCCGAGCAGGATGACGCCCGCGGGCAGCAGGATCGACTGCGCCATGGCCGTCGAGAACGGGCCGGCGATGGCGTCGGGCAGACGGCCCGCCGAGAAATCGCCTCCCGCGCTCGCCGCGCCGGGGAGATTGCTCTCGAGGCGGGCCTGCATGAACGCGGCGATGGCCGCGGATCCGATCACCGAGCCCACGGTGCGGGTGGCGTTGTAGATGCCGGATCCGGCTCCCGCCTGCCGCGGTGCGAGGCCCAGCGTCGCGGTGGTGGCCAGCGGCCCCCACATGCCCGCGTTGCCGATGCCGAGCAGTGCAGAGGGCAGGAGGAACGCCCAGACCGGCGTGTCGGGGTTCATGATTAGCGCGTACCAGACGAGGGAGACGGCGACCATCAATAGGCCCGGGACGAGCAGCACGCGCGGATCCACTCGGTCGAGCAGGCGGCCTGCGAGCGGCGAGAGCACGCCGGCCGCGACCGCCATCGGCACGAGGAGCAGCGCGGACTGGGTCGGGGTGAGACCCCGGGCCAGCTGCACGAAGAACATGAGCGGCAGCGACATGCTCGTCACGGTGAAGCCGACGGTCGCGATGCCGAGGTTCGCCACAGAGAAGTTGCGGTCGCGGAACAGGCCGAGCGGCACGAGCGGCTCGCTCTTCGTCTTCGCCTGCTGCCAGATGAACAGCGCGAGCACCACGACGCCGGTCGCGATGAGCGACCAGACGGAGATCGGCCCCCAGATCGCGCCCCAGTCGTACTTCTCGCCCTCCTGCAGGCCGAACACGATGAGGAAGAGGGCGACGGCGCTGAGCACGACGCCGGCGACATCGAAGCGGTGCGGGTGGGTCTCGAGCCTCGGCACGAGGATCCAGGCGAGCACGAAGCCGATCACGCCGACCGGCACGTTGATGAAGAAGATCCACTCCCAGCCGAGGCCGTCGACGAGGAGGCCGCCGGCGAGCGGGCCGACGAGCATGGCGACGCCCGAGGTCGCCCCCCACAGGCCCATGGCCGCCCCGCGCTGCCGCGGCGGGAAGGTGCGCGTGATGACCGACATCGTCTGCGGCGTCATCAGCGCCGCGCCGAGCCCCTGAACGGCGCGCATGGCGATGAGCGCTTCGAGGGAGGCCGAGAATCCGCAGCCGAGGGATGCGAGCGTGAACACCGCGAGGCCGATGAGGTAGATGCTGCGCGGGCCGAAGCGGTCGCCGAGGCGGCCGGTGATGAGCAGCGGCACGGCGTAGGCGAGCAGGTACGCGCTCGTGACCCACACGACGTTGTCGAGGTTGTTGGTGTGCGGATCGAGCGCCGCCTTGATGGCCGGGTTCGCGACCGAGACGATCGTCGTGTCGACGAGGATCATGAAGAAGCCGATCACCATGGCCCAGAGGGCCGGCCACGGGCTGCGGGGATGAGGGGAAGCGTTCACTGCCGGGCCGCCTTTCGCTGAGCCTGATATTGAGCGGGTGCGGGGCAGTCCTCCGCGCCCCAGAGGAGATCGCCCGATGCGAAGCGCGCGAGCAGCCCGTCGAGCCAGCTCAGCTCGGCATCGAGCAGCACCGCCTCGCGCTCGACGTCGACGAGGAACTGTTCGGCCACCGCGCGCGAGCGCGCATCGGCGAGACCCGAGCGGCATCCCGCGAGATCGGCCGCCAGGGTTCGCCGACGCACCTCGAGCAGAGCGGCGACCTCCTCGCGCGGCAGGTTGTGGGCCTCAGCGAGGGCGACGCGGAACTGACCGGCGGGGTCGACGCGGGGCAGCTCGGCGCGCACCCACTCCGCGACGAGCTCGTCGCCGAGATCCTGCAGGGTGTAGATCGTGCGCTCCGGGCGGTTGCCCTCGCGATCGACGCCGGCCTCGGCGATGAGTCCCTGCTGCTCGAGGCGTGCGACCGTGTGGTAGAGGGCGCCCTTGGTGAGGGCGATCAGCCGGTCCCGACGACGCTGCTGCATGAGGCGCAGCATCTCGTAGGGATGCATGTCGCCCTCGCGGAGCAGGGCGAGCACCATGATGCCGAGCGGGGTGAGCCTCACGGATGCGCGGTCATCTGATTAGTCCACTTCTACTAGTCCGAATGGACTATAACACGGGCGTGAGCGGCCCGGCTCGCCTGCCCCGCCCCGATCCGCCCGCTCCGTGTGATCGGTCGGGTCCGTCGGATCAGCCCGATCCCGCCCGCCCCGCCCCCGCC
>CALMSE010000031.1 GCA_937872275.1 uncultured Leucobacter sp.
CCGGTGAAGGACTACCTGAAGCAGATCGGCAAGGTCGCGCTGCTGAACGCGGCCGAAGAGGTCGAGCTCGCCATGCGCATCGAGGCGGGCCTCTTCGCCGAGGAGAAGCTGGCGACGGAGAAGGGCCTGCCGAAGAAGCTCGAGCGCGAGCTGAAGTGGGTCGCGCGCGACGGACAGCGGGCGAAGAGCCACCTGCTCGGCGCGAACCTGCGCCTCGTCGTCTCGCTCGCGAAGCGATACACCGGCCGCGGCATGCAGTTCCTCGACCTGATCCAGGAGGGCAACCTCGGCCTCATCCGCGCGGTCGAGAAGTTCGACTACACCAAGGGCTTCAAGTTCTCCACCTACGCGACGTGGTGGATCCGCCAGGCCATCACGCGCGCGATGGCGGATCAGGCGCGCACGATCCGCATCCCCGTGCACATGGTCGAGGTCATCAACAAGCTCGCCCGCGTGCAGCGCCAGATGCTGCAGGATCTGGGCCGCGAGCCCACTCCCGAGGAGCTGAGCCGCGAGCTCGACATGACTCCTGAGAAGGTCGTCGAGGTGCAGAAGTACGGCCGCGAGCCGATCTCGTTGCACACTCCCCTCGGCGAGGACGGCGACAGCGAGTTCGGCGACCTCATCGAGGACACCGAGGCGGTGGTCCCGGCCGATGCCGTGGGCTTCACGATGCTGCAGCAGCAGCTCGAGCAGCTGCTCGACTCGCTCTCGGAGCGCGAGGCCGGCGTGATCCGCATGCGCTTCGGCCTGGGCGACGGCCAGCCCAAGACGCTGGACCAGATCGGCGACACCTTCGGGGTCACCCGCGAGCGCATCCGCCAGATCGAGTCGAAGACGATGGCGAAGCTGCGCCACCCTTCGCGGTCGCAGCAGCTGCGCGACTACCTGGAGTAGGACCGAGGCGCTCACAGCAGAGCGATGCGGTGCCCGCCGTATCGGCGCAGGAGCGCCAGCGCGAATCGAGCGAGAACGCGATGCGTTCTTTTGCGAGCGAATCACGCGGTCCCGCCCTCGGAGCGGTGGGAGGAGAACGGAAGAGCCCCGGGTCACCCCGGGGCTCTTCCGTTTCGGCTGATGCTTCTTAGGCCGTCAGCTTGTGGGTCTCGTCGTGCCAGACCTCTGCGATCGGGCGCAGCTTCGGCTCGTGCTTGCGCGCGTGGTGCGCGCAGAAGAGCAGCTCGCTGCCCTGCAGCACCGCGCGCACGTAGGCCTGCGCCCCGCAGCTGTCGCAGCGGTCGAGCCCGGTGATCGGGCGATCCGCAACGAGGGGAGACTCGGTGCGGTCCTGCTCAAGCGTTGTCATGGCGGTCTCCGTTCCTTCGTTCGTGCCTGATCTGATAGCTCCATCCAATCATGCTTCGACGTGAGAGTCGCGCAGCCGGTGCGTCGTTTCGCTGAGCGCGTAGCCTCCGCGCTTTCGGGCTCATAGCGCCTGCGCCTCCGGGGGAGCAGGCGCTTGCGGCGGCTTCGGCGCGCGTACCGTCGAATGTCGGCGGCACGCTCTAGTGTGGGGGAGTCAGTCGAAGAGAGAGGCCGTGATCCGTGGCAGAGTCGAGCTATTCAGCCCGCCATCTCACCGTGCTCGAGGGGCTCGAGGCGGTGCGCAAGCGACCCGGCATGTACATCGGCACGACGGACTCGCGCGGCCTCATGCACTGCCTGTGGGAGATCATCGACAACTCGGTCGACGAGGCGCTCGCCGGCCACGGCAGCGAGATCGGCATCGTGCTGCACGCCGACGGCAGCGTCACGGTCAACGACCGGGGGCGCGGCGTGCCGGTCGACGTCGAGCCCAAGAGCGGCCTCAGCGGGGTGGAGCTCGTCTTCACCAAGCTGCACGCGGGCGGCAAGTTCGGCGGCGGCGGCTACGCCTCCTCGGGGGGCCTCCACGGCGTCGGAGCCTCCGTCGTCAACGCGCTCTCCTCGCGCCTCGACGTCGAGGTCGACCGCGACGGCAAGACCTGGGCCATGTCGTTCCGTCACGGCGAGCCGGGCATCTTCGCGGGCGACACCCCCGACAGCCCGTTCACGCCCTTCGAGGACTCCTCCGAACTGCGCGTCGTCGGCAAGGTGGCAAAGGGAGTCACCGGCACCCGGGTGCGGTACTGGGCGGATCCGCAGATCTTCCTGCCGACCGCCCGCTTCGAGCCCGAGTCGCTCGCCGCGCGCGCGCGTCAGACCGCCTTCCTCGTGCCGGGCCTCGGCCTCGAGATCCGCGACGAGCGCCCCGAGGCGCTGGGGGAGTCGGGCGAGGCGCCGATCCACAGCTTCCGCTACGAGGGCGGCATCAGCGAGTTCGTCGACTTCCTGGCGGTCGACGCGCCGATCACCGACACCTGGCGCGTCACCGACACCGGCACCTTCTCCGAGACCGTGCCCGTCATGGACGAGAAGACGGGCCACCTCGTCTCGCGCGAGGTGGAGCGGGCGTGCGAGGTCGACATCGCCCTGCGCTGGGGGACCGGCTACGACACCGAGATCCAGAGCTTCGTCAACATCATCGCGACGCCGAAGGGCGGCACGCACCTGAGCGGCTTCGAGCAGGGACTCACGAAGTTCTTCCGCAAGCAGATCGAGACGAACGCCCGACGCCTCAAGGCGGGCAGCGACAAACCGGAGAAGGACGACATCCTCACGGGCCTCACCGCGGTCGTCACGGTCCGGGTGCCCGAACCGCAGTTCGAGGGCCAGACCAAGGAGGTGCTCGGCACCGCCGCCGTGCGGCAGATCGTGGCGAAGGCCGTCGCGAAGGGGCTCGACGAGCGCTACGCCTCGACGAAGCGCGACGACCGGTCGCAGACGGGCGCGCTGCTCGAGAAGATGGTGTCGGAGATGAAGTCGCGCATCGCCCTGCGGGCGCAGCGCGACACCGCCCGGCGCAAGAGCTCGCTCGAGAGCTCCTCGCTGCCGGCGAAGCTCATCGACTGCCGTTCCCGCGACGTCGCCGACACCGAGCTCTTCATCGTCGAGGGCGACAGCGCACTCGGCACGGCGCGACCGGCGCGCGACAGCGAGTTCCAGGCGCTCCTGCCGATTCGCGGCAAGATCCTGAACGTGCAAAAGGCCTCCGTGGCCGAGATGCTGTCGAACGCGGAGTGCGGCTCGATCATCAAGGTCATCGGGGCGGGCTCCGGGCGCGACTTCGAGCTCGGCTCGGCGCGCTACGGCAAGGTGATCCTGATGAGCGACGCCGACGTCGACGGCGCCCACATCCGCACCCTGCTGCTCACGCTGTTCTTCCGCTACATGCGCCCCATGCTCGAGGCCGGACGCGTCTACGCCGCGGTGCCGCCGCTGCACCGGGTCATCGTGCAGAACGCGGGGCGCACGCCGAACGACGTCGTCTACACCTACAGCGAAAAAGAGCTGCAGGCGCTGCTCGCCGATCTGCGCAAGCGCGGCAAGAAGTACGTCGAGCCGATCCAGCGCTACAAGGGACTCGGCGAGATGGACGCCGATCAGCTCGCCGAGACCACCATGGACCGGCAGCACCGCACGCTGCGCAGGGTGCAGGTGGAGGACGCCCACGCGGCCGCGCAGATGTTCGAGCTGCTCATGGGCAACGACGTGGCCCCGCGCAAGGAGTTCATCATCGACAACGCCGACGACCTCGACCGCGAGCGCATCGACGCCTGAACCCCTGCCTTCCTCGGCTCAGAGGAACGAGATCGCAAGGGCGGCGATGGACATCGCGAGCATGCCGAGGCAGTTGACCCAGAACGCGGTTCCCAGGAAGCGGGCGCGCAGATGCGCGGTCGCGGCGCAGAGGAAATAGGCGACGACGCCGACGTTCGCGGCCGCGCCGACGCCGGGGGCCCAGATTCCGATGACGAGCCCCGAGGCGGCGAGCAGCTTGATGACGATGAGCGTCCACCACCACTCGCGGGGGAAGCCGACTCCGTCGAGGCAGTCGCGGATGAAGGCGGGAGGGCGCAGCGAGAGCAGTGCATCGCCGAGCAGTACGGCGGCGAGCACGGCCTGGGGCCACCAGGGATCGGGCGAGAGGATCATGCCGCTCCTCGCGGATCGATGACGGTGAACACGAGGCGGAGCTCGTCGAGGATTCGGGCCGGATCGAGCTCGTTCCGGCCGGAGGCCGAGAAGAGCACACCGAGATAGGCGAGATAGGCGGTGCGGGCGCGGCGGTCGGCGTCCGGGTGGGCGTCCGGGTCGGCGTCCACCGAGGTGCCCGCGAACGTGCGGCGGAACTCGGCGAGCAGATGTTCCGCCAGCTCCTCGAAAATGCTCGAGCGATGCGTACCGGCGACGAGGATCCCCGCGTAGCGCTGCGCGAGTGCGCCCCGTTGCGCGAAGAGCTCGACGAACGGCCGCACCAGCTCGACGAGGCCATCCGCACCGCTCCGCGCGGCGCCCTCCGCGCGTCCGTGGTGGATCCTCTCGATCAGCTGGTCGAAGACGGCCACGAGGAGCGCGTCCTTGTCTCCGACGATCATCACCGTGCCGACGCTGACGCCGGCGTGGGCGGCGATGTCGCGGATCGTGGTCGATTGGAAGCCGTGCTGCTGGAAGAGCAGATCCGCGGTCTCCAGCACCCGTTGCCGGGTCAGGGCCTTGGAGGTTTCGCGCCTGAGCGTGGCCATCGCTTCCCCTTTTCTTTGAACATGTTCAGTGAACATGTTCATTCTATTCCATGACCGCGGAATCCGGGACGCAGATATCGGTTATTCGGGGGTCGAAAGAAGGTTCTGCGTCCCCAACTCGGAGAAGGGGGCGCTGAAACGCGGCCGGCGAAGGGGCGCAGGGACGAGCAGGGTTGGGCTTTGCCGTGCACAGGGCGATTCCTGCTGAGAAGCGGCTGATCCATCCATAGAAGTGGGGATCCGGGCCGAGAGGAGTGCAATCGAGGCAAGAGTGGAAGGATGCCACGTCCGCTCACGCCATTGCCCGAAGACCTGGAGGTGTTCTTCGCCGCACGCACCGCGCGTGAGCGCGGCGTGCCGCCTTCGCGGCTCTCGGGCGCGGATATCGAGCATCCGTTCCACGGCGTATACCGGCGGCTGGATGGCGAGCCGAGAGCTCCGGGCGGCATCGGGCCATCGCTCGATCCGCGGACCGGGAGTGCGGAATGGCGCCGTCGTCAGCTGCGAAACGCGCAGACCCTCGCACCCTTTCTGCCACCGGGCTTCTTCTTCTGCGGTCGTACCGCGGCGGTGATCTGGAGGCTTCCCGTGCCTGCGGCGCGCAGCGAGGATCTCGAGGTGGCCTGCTTCTCGCCCGGGAGAGCGCTCCGCATGCGCGGGGTGCGCGGTTCGCGGATAGATCCGCGCCTGGCGGGAATCACCCGACGGCACGGCCTTCCCGTGACCGATGCGGCCACGACCTGGTGCCTGCTCGCGCCTGGCCTCGCGGTGAGGGACGGGGTCGCGCTCGGTGACGCGGCCATCCGCCGCCCCAGGATTCCTGGCACCCGACGTCTCGAACGTGAGCCCTATGCGACTCCGGAGGACCTCGAGCGAGCGACGATGGTGCCGTTCCGCCGTCGACGGCCGGCGTTGCTGGGCATGCTGCCGCTGCTCTCGACCCAGAGCGCCTCGGCGCCGGAAACGCACCTGCGGCTCATGCTCCAGGAATGGGGTCTGCCCGAACTCACGCTCGACTTCGATGTGCGTGGCGAGCGCGGTGAGCTGCTCGGGTGCAGCGAGATGGTCTTCCGCGAGTTCCGCCTGGCGTGTGAGTACGAGGGCGATCACCACCGGATCGAGACCGTGCAGTGGAACCGTGATATCCAGAAGTATCGTGACTATGCGAGAGCGGGATGGGATGCGATCCGCGTCACGTCCGACCTGCTGTATCGGAGGCGGAACGCCTTGCGCGGCCAGATTCTCGACGCGCTCGTTCAGCGCGGCTGGGTGCCTTCGCCCTGATCCGCCCTTCGACCGTTCTCCGCTCGAGCGGAGTTGGGGACGCAGATACCGGTTATTCGAGGGTCGAAAGAGGGTTCTGCGTCCCCAACTCGGAGAGAAAGAGAAGTGGGCAGGGGAGCGGCCACGGGAAGGCAGGGGGAGAGGGAAAGCGGCGAGGCGGAGAAGAAGGAAGCGCGCGGATCAGGGCGCGACACCGATGAACGCCGCCGCGCCGTCGATCGGGGTGCCCGAACCGTCGCGCCTGCCGAGCGCCTCCGGCAGTCTGCGCGCGGCGCCGTCCGCGGCCAGCGCGCGAGGCTCGCCGGTGCCGATCCAGGCGCAGGCGAGCTGATCCTCGCCCTTCAGGAAGCGCTGCGCGCGCACGCCGCCAGTGGCGCGGCCCTTCGCCGGGAACTCGGCCCAGTCCGAGACCTTCGCCGTCGCCACGTCGGTGCCGGGGAGCGTGATGGAGCTGTCGGCGATCGTGACCACGCGCGCCTCGGCACCCGCGGGCACAGCGCCCGCAAAGATCACCCGCGCGCCCGCTCCGACCTTCATACCGGCCATGCCCCCCGCCGGACGCCCCTGCGGCCGCACCGACTCGGTCGGGAAGCGCAGCAGCTGCGCGTCGCTCGCCACCGCGGCGAACTCGGCGCCGTCGGGGGCGGGGAACGCCGCGACGAGGCGGTCGCCCCCCTTCAGGGTGATCGCCTCGAACTCCGGGCGGGGCGGCAGCTCCTGCAGCACGACGCGCTTCACCACGCCCTCGGCGGTGAAGAGCCCCACCGGTACCGCGCTCTCGAGCGGCACGATGCCGACCACGCGCAGCTTCTTGTCGGTGACGCCCAGGTAGGCGAGGAGCGGCACGCCGGCCGAGAATGCGATCGAGGCCGCGGGCACGAGCGGCAGGTCGACCGGGGTGAAGCGGTGCACGGTGCCGTCGCTGAGCACGGCGCCGAGCTCGCCGCGCACGGTGCCGTCGACCGCGGCGGCCACGGCGCCGTGCTTGGTCGCGCGCGAGGCCCCGCGCGGCGACTCGGCGGCCGAGGGGTCGCGATCCACCCGCAGCGCCCGTCCGGTGGCGGAGAGCAGCACGGTGCACGGAGTGTCGGCGACCTCGAGGGAGGCCTGCGCGCCCGAAGACGATCGCGCAGGCCGCGCGACCGCTCCGGTGAGCACGGTGCGCCGAGGGGTGCCGTAGGCCTCGGCCGCCTCGTCGAGCTCGACCGCGACCACCTCGCGGAGACGCTCGTCGCTGCCGAGGATCTCGATGAGGGCCTCGATCTCGGCGCGAAGCTGATCGCGCTCGCCCTCGAGCTCGACGCGCGAGAACTTGGTGAGGCGGCGCAGTCGCAGCTCGAGGATGTACTCGGCCTGCGCCTCGGAGAGATCGAAGACCTGTATGAGGCGGGCGCGCGCCGACTCGGCGTCGTCGCTCGTGCGGATGAGCTGGATGACCTCGTCGATGTCGAGGATCGCGATGAGCAGGCCCTCGACGAGGTGCAGGCGCTCGCGGCGCTTGCGCAGGCGGTACTCCGAGCGGCGCGTGACCACTGAGATGCGGTGATCGAGGAAGACCCGCAGCATCTCGCGCAGCCCGAGCGTCTGCGGCTGCCCGTCGACGAGGGCGACCGAGTTGATGCTGAAGGAGTCTTCGAGCGGGGTGACCCGGTAGAGCTGCTCGAGCACGGCTTCGGGGCTGAAACCGGTCTTGAGGGTGATGACGAGGCGCAGCCCGTTCTTGCGGTCGGTGAGGTCGGCGACGTCGCTGATGCCCGAGAGCTTCTTCGCGTCGACGCCCTGCTTGATCTTCTCGATCACCCGCTCAGGGCCGACGAGATAGGGCAGCTCGGTCACGACGAGGCCCGTGCGGCGGGGGCCGAGCGACTCGACCGAGACCTTCGCCCGGGTGCGGAAGGCGCCGCGACCGGTGCGGTACGCGTCCTTCACCCCGTCGAGCCCGACGATGATGCCGCCGCCCGGAAGGTCGGGGCCCGGGATGAACTCCATGAGCTCGTCCACCGTCGCTTCCGGGTTCGCGAGCAGGTGCTTCGCCCCCTCGACCACCTCGATGAGGTTGTGCGGTGCGAGGTTCGTCGCCATGCCCACGGCGATGCCGCTCGCGCCGTTCACCAGCAGATTGGGGATCGCCGACGGGAGCACGTCGGGCTGCATGATCTGGTTGTCGTAGTTCGGCACGAAGTCGACGACGTCCTCGTCGAGCGAGCCCGTCATCGCGAGGGCCGCCCCTGCGAGCCGCGCCTCGGTATAGCGCGACGCCGCGGGTCCGTCGTCGAGCGAGCCGAAGTTGCCGTGGCCGTCGACCAGGGGCAGGCGCATCGCGAAACCCTGCGCCATGCGGACGAGCGAGTCGTAGATCGACGAGTCGCCGTGCGGGTGGAGCTTGCCCATGACCTCGCCGACGACGCGGGCCGACTTCACGTGGCCCTTCTCGGGCCGCAGCCCCATGTCCGTCATCATGAAGAGGATGCGCCGCTGCACCGGCTTCAGCCCGTCGCGCGCGTCGGGCAGCGCCCGGGAGTAGATCACCGAGTAGGCGTACTCCAGGAATGACGACTCCATCTCGGCCGAGATGTCGATGTCTTCGATGCGCTCCACGGCGTTCGAGTTGCTCACGGTGCGGATCACGCGCCTTTCGATCTGCGGGCAGGACCGGCCGCGGCGGAGCCGATCCACCGCCCGGATACGATGGTGCTCATGCTACCGACGACCACCGACAACGGTGCGAGGCTGGCCGCGATTCTGCCGACCGGCCTGGCCGCGGTCGCGCAGGGGATCGGCGCCGACCCGCCCGAGCGGATCGCCGCGGCCGCGGAGGCGGCGGCCGGCCCGCGCCTGCCCTCGATCCGTTCCTTCGTGATGGTCGTCGTCGACGGCCTCGGCCACGCGAACCTCGGTGCGCGGAGGGGCCATGCGCCGACGCTGGCGCGCCTGCCGCGGAAGCGCATCGAGACCGTCGCCCCGTCGACCACCGGCGCGGCCCTCACGAGCCTCACGACGGGGGAGCTGCCGGGGCGGCACGGCCTCATCGGCTACCGCATCCGCCATCCCGAGCTGGGCCTCGTGACGACTCTCAAGGACTGGGAGGGCATTGCGGATCGCCGATCCTGGCAGCGGGCCGAGCCCCTCTTCGGGGTCGCCCGCGAGCTGGGCGCCCGCCCGGTCGCGATCGGCCGCCCGGCCCACGCGCGAGGCGGTCTGACGGAGGCGATCCTGACGGGCGCCGAGTACCATCCCGGGCAGCGCATCGAGGACCGCTTCGCGGTCGCCTCGCGACTGCTGCGCGAGGGCGACCCGCTCGTCGCCTACCTCTACGTCGACGAACTCGACAAGGCCGCGCACGAGTCGGGCTGGCAGAGCGGGGAATGGGCCGCCCGGCTCGAGCGCCTCGACGCGGCGCTCGCGGATCTGCTCCGCACGCTGTCCGGCGACGTCGGCGTCGTCGTCACGGCCGACCACGGCATCGTCGACATCGCTCCGCACGGCCAGGTGATGATGGATGCCGATCCGGCGCTCCTCGCCGAGGTCGAGGAGATCGGCGGCGAGCCGCGATTCCGCTCGCTCTACCTGCGCGAAGGGGCGGATCCGGCAGCCGTCGCCCGGGTCTGGGCCGAGGCCGAGGGCGGCCGCGCGTGGGTCTCCACCCGCGACGAGGCGATCGCGAGCGGATGCTTCGGCCCCGTCGCGCCCGAGGTCGCCCCGCGGCTCGGAGACGTGATCGTCGCGGCGCGCAAACAGGTCGCCTACTCCCGCAGCGACGACGATCCGCGCGCGCTCGCGATGGTCGGGCAGCACGGCTCGTTCAGCGAGGAGGAGCGGGGCGTGCCCCTGGTGCTCGCCGGGGCGCTCGAGGGAAGCGGCTTCGCCGCCGCGATCGGCGAGGCGGCCCGAGCGCACCAGACCCTCCGTGCCGCGGAGTCCGGCTGAGGTCGTCGCCCGGGTCGCCGAACTCGCCGGGCGACGTGCGGGCACGTCGCGCGACGCGCTGCCTCGCCTACAGCGGCTTGCCGGGATCCTCCTCGCTGCGGGTGCCGAAGAGGATGTCGTCCCAGCTCGGGATCGACGGCCTCCCCTTGCTGCGGCGGGATCCCTGACCCTGGGCCTCGTCGTCGGCGCCGCGATCATCCGAGGCGCGGTCGGTCGTGTCCTCGCCCGGAGCCTCGTCATCGGCCGGAAGATCGAGCGCGGAGTCGTCGGGGTCGTCGGCCTCCGCCCCGGGGCCACCGAAGCCGGGGAGCGGCACCGGCGGGTTGACGGTGCCGAGCGCGTCCGGCGCGGGCTCCGCCCCGTTCCGCTCGCCCCGGCGGCGGCGCAGCGCGTCGAGCAGATCGGCCGTCTGGCCGAGGTCGGGAAGCTCCGGCTCGGGCGTCTTGATGGCGCGCTCGTCGATGCTGCGGCGGCGCGCGAACTCCGCCTCCATGTCGATGGTGGGGATCGAGCCGGTCGAGGGGTGATCGGGTGCGACCGGGCCCGACAGGTGCACGCCGCCCTCATCGCCCTCCGGCGCCTCGCCGTCGAACTCGGTGGTGAGCTGGTCGGGATCGAAGGCGCCGGAATCGAAGCGCTCGCTCTGCCGCAGGTCGTCGACCGCGCGCAGCTTCGGGATCAGCCGGTCGCCGACCTCTCCCTGCTTCGAGAGCGTGACCGCGTCCGAGGTGATCGGCGCGAGCACCCCCTTGCGGTGCTCGAACGACCAGACCGCATGGTGATCCACCTCGTGCGAGACGAAGTCGAGCCCGATCATCCAGCCGGCCTCCTCGTCGCGCCAGGAGGTCCACTCGACGCGGTCGCCGCCGAGGGCGATGAGGCGCTCGGCGATGACCACGCCGAAGTGCTGCTCCTCGCCTTCCTCGGCCGAGGTGCGCACGGCGACCGCGTGGGCGAGGTCGAGGATGTACCGGCGCTCGGCGAGCACCGGTTCCTCGTAGCGCTCGATGTCGGCCTCCTCGAGGCCGGTGAGCTCGGAGATCTGGGCGCGGCTCTTTCCGGCGCGCACCAGGGACTGGATCTCGCGGGGGCTGACCTTGCTCGGCCCCTGCTCGCGCCGGCTGAGCTGGCGGAGCTCGCCGAGGACGGCGTCGTCGACGATCAGGCGGAACTCCTCGCCGGTATCCGTCGCCACGACGAGGGTGCGGTCTTCACGCCGCACCAAACGCAACTCCTCCATCGGCACTTCCTCCCGGGTGTTTGCTCCAAGGGTGGCACGGGATGCTGCGACGGGGAAGGATTGACCCGGGCGGGGCGAAACTTCGTCGCGCCCGAGGCGGCGCTTCCAGGGCACGGAGACGCCGAGGTGATCGCGTTCAGAGAACTCACGGTTCACGGGTTTGCATCGGCAGCGGATCTGCGGCAAACTATGGCCGCAGTTCATCCTTTCGCAGTCTGCGGAATCCCGGTCAAGGAGAGCTCAGGAGAGCATGGCAACCGATTACGACGCCCCCCGCAAGTCCGACGAGGAGACCGATTCGATCGAGGCCCTCAAGGAACGCGTGCCTTCGAAGGGCGCCTCCGCCATCGACTCCGAGGACGCCGACAACCCGGGCTTCGAGCTCGCCGGCGCCGACCTCTCGGATCTGGAGCTCGACGTCGTCGTGCTCCCGCAGCAGGAGGACGAGTTCACCTGCGTCAACTGCTTCCTCGTGCGGCACCGCTCGCAGATGGACCACGAGACGGATCTCGGGCCGGTCTGCGCGGAATGCTCGGTGTGAAGAGC
>CALMSE010000032.1 GCA_937872275.1 uncultured Leucobacter sp.
AGGCGTTCCTGCAGCGGATCACGCAGACGGTGCGGCTGATCCGCTCGAAGGGCGTCGGCATCTTCTTCGTGACGCAGACCCCGAAGGACGTGCCGGGCGACGTGCTCGCGCAGCTCGGCTCGCGCGTGCAGCACGCGCTGCGGGCGCACACGCCCGACGACGCCAAGGCGCTCAAGGCGACCGTCTCGACCTACCCCAAGTCGGGCTACGAGCTCGGCGAGGTGCTGCAGAGCCTCGGCACCGGCGAGGCGATCGTCACCGTCATGAACGAGAAGGGCGCCCCCTCGCCCGTCGCCTGGACCAGGCTGCGCGCGCCGCAGGGGTCGATGGATCCCACCCCGGCCGTGAACATGCAGGCCGCGGTGCTCGTGTCGCCGCTGCAGGCGAAGTACGGCACGGCGAGCGATCCGCACTCGGCTGCGGAGATGCTCGAGGAGCGCGCGGCCGAGGCCGCCGAGGCGAAGGCCGAGGCCGAGGCTCAGGCGCAGCGGGAGGCCGAGGAGGCCGCCGCGGCGAAGGAAGCCGAGAAGGCAGCCGCCGCGGAGGCGAAGCGGCTCGAGCGCGAGGCGGAGGCGGCCGCCCGCAAGAAGGAGCAGGAGGAGGCGCGCAAGGAGCGCGAGCGCAACGCCGCGGCGAAGAAGACGGCGGATCGCGTGGGCTCGGTGGTGACGTCGGGCGCGCGCACGGTGGTCAATCAGATCCTGCGCAACCTGTTCAAGAAGTAGGCGCGTCCGCTGCGCTCGCCCGATGCGGTGCCGGTGGTGGCCGCAACTCGTCGAAGCAGCATCCAAGTGCCGAAACAGCATCCTGATCACGTGATTCGGGTGCTGTTTCGGCACTTGGATGCGTTCTCGACGCGAGTGGGACGCGGCGGACGTGTCCGTGTCGGTGGCTGCCGATAGGGTCGCAGCATGGCGACGAAGAGCAGCGGATACGCGTGCAGCGAATGCGGGTGGCGGGCGGCCAAGTGGGTCGGCCGCTGCGGCGAGTGCCAGCAGTGGGGCACCGTCGTCGAGGTCGCGGCCCCCGGCGCGACGCTCGGCAAGACCGTGCGCGCCACCGCGCCCGCCGCCGGGCGCGAGGCCCGGCCCATCACGGAGCTGACGGCCGAAGAGGCGGCGCACCGCCCCACGGGCATCGGCGAGCTCGACCGGGTGCTCGGCGGGGGAGTGGTGCCGGGGGCGGCGATCCTCTTCTCGGGCGAGCCGGGCGTCGGCAAGTCGACGCTGCTGCTCGACGTCGCGGCCCGCGTGGCCGCGGCCGGGGGGCGCGTGCTCTATGCGAGCGGCGAGGAGTCGACGGGGCAGATCCGCATGCGCGCCGAGCGTACGGGCGCGCTGCACGACACGCTCTTCCTCGCGAGCGAGAACGACCTCGCCACCGTGCTCGGGCACATCGAGGCGGTGCGCCCGCGGCTCGTCATCGTCGACTCGGTGCAGACGCTCGCGAGCGATCAGGTGGAGGGCAGCGCGGGCGGGCCCTCGCAGGTGCGGGAGGTCGCCAGTGCGCTGATCCGCGAGGCCAAGCGGCGCGGGGTGCCCGTCGTGCTGGTCGGCCATGTCACGAAGGACGGCTCGGTGGCGGGGCCCCGTCTGCTCGAGCATCTGGTCGACGTCGTCTGCCATTTCGAGGGCGACCGGCAGACCGCATTGCGCTTCCTGCGCACGCTGAAGAACCGCTTCGGGCCGACCGACGAGATCGGCTGCTTCGAGATGACCGGCAACGGCATCTCGGAGGTGCCGGACCCCTCGGGCCTCTTCCTCAGCCGCGGGGTCGAGCCCGTGAGCGGCACGTGCGCCGCGATCGCGATGGAGGGCCGGCGTGCGCTCCCCGTCGAGGTGCAGGCGCTCGTCGCGGCGAGCGCCACCCCGAACCCCAGGCGCGTGACGAGCGGCGTGGACTCGGCGCGGGTGGCCATGATCCTCGCCGTGCTCGAACGGCGGGCCGGGGCACGGCTGCACGACAAAGACGTCTACGTGTCGACCGTGGGCGGCGTGCGCCTCGTCGAGCCGGCGGCGGATCTCGCCATCGCGCTCGCCGTGCTCTCGGCGGTGGCGGATCGCCCACTGCCGCACGAGCTCGCCGCGGTGGGCGAGCTCAGCCTGGCCGGTGAGATCCGTCCGGTCGTCGGTGGCGCGCAGCGCGCCTCCGAGGCTCGCAGGCTCGGCTACCGGGTGCTGATCGACGCGGAGGCCGGCACCCTGCGGCGGGCGAAGGAGGTCGCCATGGAGGGGTAGACTAGGAGACCGTGAGCAACAACACCGTAGATGTGGTCCTCATCGGCGGCGGCGTGATGAGCGCCACCCTTGGCACCCTGATCCATCAGGTCGAGCCCGAGTGGTCGATCCACATCCTGGAGTCGCTCGACGAGGTCGCCGCCGAATCGAGCAACGCCTGGAACAACGCCGGCACGGGCCACGCCGCGCTGTGCGAGCTCAACTACATGCCCGAGGGGCAGGACGGCAGCCTCTCGAGCGCCAAGGCGATCGAGATCAACGAGCAGTTCCAGCTGTCGCGGCAGTGGTGGTCATCCCTCGTGCAAGACGGCACTCTGGGCGAGCCCGCGGGCTTCATCAATCCCGTTCCGCACATGACCTTCGTGCAGGGTCAGGCGAACATCGAGTACCTGCGCCGCCGCCACGAGCTGCTGAAGGGCGAGCCGCTCTTCTCCGACATGGAGTTCAGCGACGATCCGATGCAGATCGCCGAGTGGGCGCCGTTGCTCGTCGAGCGCCGCTCCCGCGACGAGGTCTTCGCCGCGACTCGCGCGGTCAGCGGCACCGATGTCGACTTCGGCGAGGTCACCCGCCGCCTCATCGACCGGCTGGCCGCGGACGGCGCAGGCGTGCATCTGAACCACGAAGCGGAGAAGCTCGACCGTCGCCAGGACGGCACGTGGGATGTGCGCGTGCTCGACCGCTCGCGCCGCACCCGCGCGACGATCAACGCCCGTTTCGTCTTCGTCGGCGCGGGCGGCGGCGCGCTCGGGCTGCTGCAGTCGTCGGGCATCCCCGAGATCCGCGGCTTCGGCGGCTTCCCCATCAGCGGCAAGTTCCTGCGCTGCGACAAGCCCGAGGTGGTGCGCGAGCACCATGCCAAGGTCTACGGCAAGGCCGCCGTCGGCGCACCGCCGATGTCGGTGCCGCACCTCGACACCCGGGTGGTGGACGGCAAGGCCAGCCTGCTCTTCGGCCCCTACGCCGGGTTCAGCCCGAACTTCCTGAAGCGCGGCTCCTGGTGGGATCTGCCCGGCTCGGTGCGCCCCCACAACCTCGGCCCGATGATCAAGGTCGGGCTCACCGAGTTCGGCCTCGAGAAGTACCTCCTCGGCGAGGTGTTCGCGAGCCGCGAGAAGCAGATGGAGACGCTGCGCGAGTACATGCCGTCGGCCCGCAGCGAGGACTGGGAGATGATCACCGCCGGCCAGCGGGTGCAGGTCATGAAGAAGGATCCGGAGAAGGGCGGAGTGCTGCAGTTCGGCACCGAGGTCATCACCGGCGCCGAGGGCACGATCGCGGGCCTTCTGGGCGCCTCGCCCGGCGCCTCGACCGCGGTCGACGCGATGCTCGACGTGATGCAGCGCTGCTTCCCCGAGCAGTTCGAGGGCAAGTGGAAGGCCGAGGTGCTGCGGCGCATCCCCGCCTTCGGCACGGGCGTCAACCACGACCCGGCGGCGGCCGCGGCCTCGCTCGCGGAGACCGCCGCGGTGCTCGGTCTCGACACCGCATCGGTCGTCTGAGCCGGGCCGAGCCCGACCTCGGCGGCCTCCGAGCCGCCGCTCAGCCCCCGAGCCGCTCGCGCAGCTTGAAGTGCTGCAGCTTCCCGCTCGGGTTGCGCGGCAGGCTCTCCGCGAAGTGGATCTCGCGCGGGTACTTGTAGGGCGCGATGGTCTGCTTCACGAAGTCCTGGAGCTCCCTGCGCTTCGCGTCGTCCCCGGCGACGCCCTCGCGCAGCACGACGAAGGCGACGACGATCGACCCGCGGTCGACGTCGGGCTTCCCGATCACGGCCGACTCGACGACGTCGCGATGGCCGGCCAGCGCCTCCTCGACCTCGGGCGCCCCGATGTTGTACCCGGACGAGACGATCATGCTGTCGCTGCGCGCCTCGTACCAGAAGTACCCGTCCTCGTCGCGGCGGAAGGTGTCGCCGGTGACGTTCCACCCCTGCGAGACGTAGTTGCCCTGGCGGTCGCCGTGCAGATAGCGGCACCCGGTCGGGCCGATGACCCCGAGCCGCCCGAGCTCTCCGGGGGGCAGCTCGTGGCCGTCGTCGTCGAGGATCGTCGCGCGGTACCCGGGGACGGGGCGCCCGGTGCTCCCCGGGCGGATGTCGTCGTCGGCCGCCGAGATGAAGATGTGCAGCAGCTCGGTGGAGCCGATCCCGTCGATGAGTCGGAGCCCGGTGGCATCCCGGATCTCGTGCCAGACGCTCTCGGGCAGGTGCTCGCCCGCCGAGACCGCGCGTCGCACCCCCCGCAGCAGCTCGGCCTTCTCCGCGCGCACGATGGCCCGATAGGCGGTCGGCGCGGTGAACAGCACGGTGACGCCGAACTCGTCGACGAGCTCCGCAAGTTCCACGGGCGTCGCCCGCTCGACCAGCAGAGACGATGCGCCGAAGCGGATGGGGAAGACGAGGAGTCCGCCGAGGCCGAAGGTGAAGGCGAGCGGCGGGCTGCCGGTGAACAGGTCGTCCGGGACGGGCTTGAGCACGTGCCGAGCGAAGGTGTCGGCGTTGACGAGGATGTCGCGATGGAAGTGCACGGTGATCTTGGGCTTGCCCGTGGTGCCGGAGGTCGGGGCGAAGAGCGCGACGTCGTCGGCCGCGGTCTCCACGTCGGTGTGCGTCGCGGGCTTGTCCGCCATGAGCCTGCCGAGGTCCCCGGCCGCCTCGCCGCCCGGGCCGTCCGCCGCGGAGAACGACACGATGCGATCCGCGGGCAGGATCCCCGGAGCCGCAGCGGCGAGATCGTCGACGAATCGCTCGTCGCAGAGCGCCAGCTGCGCCTCGGTCGCCTCGAGCACCGGGGCCAGCTCGGCGGCGCGCAGCACATGCATGGTCGAGACGGCGATGCCGCCCGCCTTCAGCACGCCGAACCAGCACATCGCCATCCAGGGCGAGTTGGGGCCGCGGAGCACGACCCGGTTGCCGGGCACCAGACCGAGATCCTGCTCGAGCACATGAGCGATGCGGTTGGCGCCGGCCAGCACCTCGCCGTAGCTCCAACTGCGGCCGTCGGGGGTGCGCAGGCAGACCCGATCCGGGCCGTGCTCGGCGACCGCGGCGTCGATGAGCGCGGTGGCCGCGTTGAGGTCCCGGGGGTACCGGACGTCGTCGATGGTGAACTCGATGGTCGGCCAACTCTCCTGCGCGGGCAGCGAGTCCCGGGCGAAAGTGTCGACGTGCGCGGATCGTCCGGCGTTCACGATGGGTGCCTCCTGCTTCGTCGGGTGCCTTCCAGACATGAATAGCTCATGTCGGTGACGTTCGTCAATGGTTTGAAGTGTGAGGTGCGATGGTGCGACGACCGGCGGGTCCCCTTCCGGCACAGTGAAGCACCCGCATCTGAGAGGTCTGCTCCCTCATTCGGGGTATCTTCCTCCGGATGCCCTGGACAGGGCATGATCCGCGTGCACCCGCGTCACTACATTCGTGACAATCCAGCCGGAATATCCCGAGAAGAGAGTGATGCAATGAAGCTTCCGAACCGAATCCGAGCGGCGGCCGCGATCGCCGCCGCGACACTTCTGCTCGCCGGATGCACCGCGTCCGGCGGAGGAGCCGCCGACGGCGGCGACACCGCAGCGACGGAGAGCAACGGCGCCCTCGCCATGAGCTTCCCGTCTCAGGGCAACTCCTACTGGACCACGATCCTGGGCGAGATGAAGACGCTCGCCGAGGAGGCCGGCTACGAACTGCTCACCGACGATCCGCAGGGCCAGATCGAGGCCCAGGTGAACGGCTGGCGCACATGGATCACCCGCGGCGACGTCAAGGCCATCATGGGCCTTCCCATCCAGCCCGACGCGATCGTGCCGGTGACGCAGGAGGCCAATGACGCGGGCATCCCCGTCGTCGGCTTCGTGGTCCCCTGGGAGGGCACGGCCGCCACCGTCGGCATCGACTTCATCGAGCACGCCGCCATCGCGGGCAAGTCGGCCGGCGAGTGGATCCTCGAGAACCGCGGCGACGAGCCGACCAAGGTCGCCCTGGTCGGCAACACCGACAACGACGCGGGTCGAGCGTTCAACTCCGGGTACATCAAGGGACTCGAGGAGAGCGGTGCGAACGTCGAGATCTTCGAGCTCGGCAACGGCGGCCCGACGCGCGACGACGGCTACAACGCTGCGCAGACCCACATCGTCGCGCACCCCGACACCTACGTCTGGCTGGGCCAGGGCGCATCCGAGGCGCTGGGCGCCCGCCAGGCGATCATCGACTCCGGCATCAGCCCGACCGATGCGAAGTTCTTCGTCAGCGCCGCGGCGATCGACCAGGAGGCGCTCGACACGATCGCCAAGGGCGACATCCTCCGCGAGGCCTGGTACATCCCCTCGGCCGTCTTCGCGAAGGCCAACATCGACACGATGATCGCGGCGGCCAACGGCAAGCTCACCGAGACGATGGTCATGCTCGAGGCCACCCGCGCGACCCAGGCCAACGCCGGCTCGCTCGCCCCGTAGGCGCGGAGATCGTTCGATGACGGAGAGGATCGCGTCCCCCGCCGCTGAGGCGGGGGACACCGCGGAGCCGAGGCTGGTGCTGTCGGATCTCACGGTCGACTACGGTGCGAACCGGGCGATCGACGGGGTCTCGATGGTCGGCGGGCGCGGCGAGGTGATCGGGCTGCTCGGCCACAACGGGGCCGGCAAGTCGACGCTGCTCAACGTGCTCACCGGCGCCGCTCGTCCGAGCGGCGGCGCCGTCGACCTCGACGGGGTGCGCATCCCCGCTGATGCGCGGCCCGCCCAGCTCGCCCGGCGCGGCATCACCGTCGTGCACCAGGAGCCCGCGCTCGCCGGCAACCTGTCCGTCATCGACAACCTCTACCTCGCCAGGGACGCCCCGCGCTCCATGCGGGAGCGTCGCCGCCGGGCGCTCGAAGTGCTGGCCGAGATCGGCTCGACCGCCGACCTCGACGTGCCGGTGTCGACGCTCTCGCTGGGCGATCGGCAGCTGGTCGACCTCGCCCGGGGCATGCTCTCGAGCGACCTCAAAGTGCTGCTGCTCGACGAGCCGACCGCCGGCCTCGGCGACCGCGAGACGCGGGCGCTGCACGAGCTCATCCGCACGCTGGCCGCGGCCGGCGTGCTGGTGGTCTACGTGTCGCACCGCCTGCCCGACGTGCTCGACGTCTGCGACCGGGTGGTCGTGCTCGCCAACGGGCGCGTCGTGCTCGAGAGCCCGACCTGGGGGCTCGAGACGGGCGACCTCGTCGAGGCGCTCGCGCCGGGCACCTCGCGTCTCAGGTGGGAGCCGGTGAGCCGCAGCGCCTCCGCCGTGGTGCTGCCGCACGGGGAGGAGAAGATCGTCGGCCACGAGGGCGAGGTCGTGGGGCTCTTCGGCATGGCAGGCGGCGAGCAGTTCGGGATCGTCGAGGCCTCCTACGGTCTCGGCGCCGGGGCGACGGTCGAGATCGACGGTGCCCTCTACCGCATCGGATCCCCCCGCGCCGCGATGCGGGCGGGCATCTCCTACGTGCCGCCGGATCGGGACCACGAGGGCCTGATCGTGCAGATGGGGGCCAAGGAGAACGTGATGCTGCCGTGGCTGAGCGAGCACTCCGGCGGGTTCTGGGTCGGTCCCCAGCAGGGCCGCGAGTCGTACCGGGCGATGCGGGAGACGCTCAACATCCAGGGTCCGCCCGGCGACGTGCCGATCTCGATGTTCAGCGGCGGCAATCGTCAGAAGCACCTGCTCGCGCGCTGGATGCTCCACCACCGCCCCACAGTGCTGCTGCTCGCGCAACCGACCCAGGGCGTCGACGTGGGCGCGAAGGCCGACATCGCGCGGGCGGTGCGCGAGATCGCCGCCGCCGGCTCGACGGTGTTCGTGGCCTCGTCGGAGACCGACGAGATCGCCATGATGTGCGATCGCAGCTACGTCATCGTCGGCGAGCGTTCCGCGCAGCTCACCGCCGGCGACGACTACGACGCCGCGCTGCTCGGCGAGCTGATGCGCATCGCCGGAGAGGCCGAGCACGACGGTGCATCCGAGCACGACGGTGCGTCCGAGGAAGACGGTGCATCCGAGGAAGACGGTGCATCCGAGAAATCAGAGAGGGAACAGCCAAGATGAGGTTCAACGCGAGCAAGTTCAAGGTCGCCGTCGCGCAGAACGCGATGTTCGTCGCCCTGGTGCTGCTGATCCTGCTGTTCAGCCTGCTCGGGCCCCGCTTCCTCAGCCCGGAGAACATCAATGCGATCCTCTCGCAGATCGCCGAGCTCGGGATCATCGCGCTCGCCATGGCGTTCCTGCTGATGATGGGCAGCGTCGACCTCTCGGTCGGATCGGTCGCCGCCTGCGCCGCCGTGATCGCCGGGATCACGATGCAGGGCACCGGCAATGTGCTGCTCGGCGTCCTCGCCGGCATCGGCTTCGGGATCTTCGCCGGGTGCGTCAACGGGATCCTGGTCTCCTTCCTGAAGCTCAACGCCCTCGTGGTCACGATCGGCTTCCTCTCGGCGTGGTCGGGACTCGCGTACCTGCTCACCAACGGGCAGACGATCGCGGGCCTGCCGCAGAGCTTCACCGCCTTCTCGCAGTTCAGGCCCCTCGGCATTCCGATCCAGGTGCTGCTGCTGCTCGTGGCGATCGTCGTCGCCTGGTGGCTGCTGAACCGCACCGCGGTCGGCCGTCAGGTGCTGGCCACCGGCGGCAACGAGCGGGCGGCCTACCTGATGGGCGTGCGCGTGCGCTCGATCCGCTTCGTCGGCTTCGTCGTCACCGGCGCGATCGCTGGCCTCGTCGGCCTCATGCTGGGAGCCAAGCTGCACGCCTTCAGCCCCGGGGTCGGGGTCGGCCTCGAGATCTCCGTGCTCATCGTGGTGCTGCTCGGAGGCGTCGCCTTCGACGGAGGCTCCGGCCGCATCAGCGGTGTGGTCGTCGGTCTCGTCTTCTACGGGGTGCTGCGCAACGGCTTGCAGCTGCTCGGCGTGCCCGGGTATCTGCAGACGTTCCTGATCGGCCTCACCCTCGTGCTCGCGGTCGCGGTCGACGGGTCGATCCAGCGCCTGGTGCGCACCGCCTGGGCCTCCGGGGTCTCGAAGGTCAGGCGCGCGCCGGCGACGCCGGTCGCGGCGGAGAAGCCGCAGGGGTAGCAGGCCGCCGCACAGATTTGCGCCGCGATGCGGCGATGCACCAGTATTCAGCGAAGGAGAAGGAGCAGCCAATGCCAGAGCAGACCGGCTTCGTGCACGAGACGAAGATCCTGATCGTCGGCACCGGGGGCAACGCGATATCGATCGCCAGGTCCCTGAAGGTCGCCGGGATCGAGGATTTCACCTTCATCTCCCGCAACGAGGAGTTCGGCGGCACCTGGGTCGACGCCCGCTTCCCCGGGGCCCAGGTGGATCAGCCCGTCTCGCTGTACTCGCTCTCCTATGCGCCGAACCCCTACTGGAGCAAGCCGTTCCCCGACGCCTGGGAACTGCGGGAGTATCTCGCGGGCATCGCGGCGGAGTACGGCCTCGAGGCCCACGCGCACTGGCGGGTCGAGATGCACGATGCGCACTGGGATGCGGCGTCGAAGCGCTGGTACGTCGACACCACGGCGGGTCGCTACTCGGCCCAGTACCTCGTCGTCGTCACCGGCTTCCTCGACGAGCCCAAGGGCGTCGCCTTCGAGGGGGCCGAGGAGTACACCGGGCGCGTCGTGCAGGCGGCGAGGTGGCCGGAGGATTTCGATCCCGCGGGGCAGAGCATCGTGGTCGTCGGATCCGGGGCGACCGCGGTCGAGGTGATCCCCGAGCTGCAGCGGTCGGCCCGTCGGCTGGTCTCGCTGCAGCGGTCGACGACCTACGTGCTGCCGAAGCCGAACGATCTCTTCCCCGAGGAGCTGAAGCAGGCTCGCGCCGCCGATCCGCGGCTGATGCACGTCGAGCGCGCCCGCGCCTTCGCCGAGCAGGAGATCATGGATCCGCGCGCGATGGGCCCGCAGATCGCCGCCCAGGCGCTCGAGTTTCTCGCGCAGGAGGTGATCGACCTCGAGCTCCGCCGCGGGCTCACCCCGGATCATCCCTGGTTGTGCAAGCGGCCGCTCTTCAGCAACGTCTACCTGCGCACGCTGACCCGGCCGAACGTCTCCGTGGTCTTCGACGCCATGGAGGCCTTCACCCCGAACGGGGTGCGCACCGCCTCGGGGCGCGAGATCGAGGCCGATGCCGTGGTGCTCACGACCGGGTACCACTGGGGCACGCACGTGCTGCGGAGGATCCACCGCGGCGACGGGGTCTCCGTCGCCGAGCACCAGGCCGGCTGGGTGCGCGCCTACAAGGGGACCAACGTCGCAGGCTGCCCCAACATGTTCCTCGTCGGCGGGGCGGGGCCCAACAGCCAGCACGGCTCGGGCCTGTTCAACGGCGAGGCGACGGGCCCCTACGTGGTGCTGGCGATCCAGGAGGTCGAGCGCCGCGGCGTCGAGTCGCTCGAGGTGAGCGAGGAGGCGGAGATCGCCTGGAAGCGCCGTGCGGATCATCGCAACCAGGACCTGCCGTCGGTCGTGGGCGGCTGCACGAACTACTCGCTCGACGCCTTCGGCAACAACATGGCGGTGTGGCCGGGAACCCCCGCCGACATGGAGTACCAGCACTCGCACCTGATCGTGGAGGACTACGCCTTCGCCTAGGGATCGCCGCCCGGTCCGCACTGTTACGAACCCGTCTCGTTTCGATGAACGTTCGAGAGGATTGTGTAATAGTGCGCCGTCGAGCGCTTATATTGGAGTTCCACGGCCGCGGGACGCAGCGCGCAGCCGGAAATCGCAGGTGGGGTGAACTGCGTGCAGTCTCCCGAGCGGGGCGGTGAGCGCGACGATGTGCGCACCGGCGGGCACGCGCGGCACCCCGGACAACGAGGGAGTGTGCACTATGGGGAGTACCGCCCACCCGGATTCGAAGCTGCCCGCTCTGCTCGACTTCTTCGGCGAGCTCACGCGCGGCGATGAGCTCGGCGATCTCGAGCGCAGCTACTGCAGGGGCGTCGCGAAGCTCGTGCCGCACACGATGCGCGCCATCTATCTCTTCGACCGCAACGGCACGCTGGAGCGCGTGGCCGCCGAGAACGTCAGCGATTTCTTCCTCGCCCGGTACGAGGAGGTGGGGCGCGCCGTCGACCCCCTGTTCTCTCGGCTTCAGGCCACGAAGGCGCCCGTCGACAACATGGAGCTGATGAGCTTCAACGGCTGGCTCGAGAGCGACATCTACCGCGAGGTCGTGCAGATGAACGGGGTGAACTACACCACCCTCGCGCCGGTGATCGTGGACGACCGCCTCGCCGGCGTGCTGGCATGGGCGAGCCCGGCGAAGCGCGGCACGGCCAGCCCCGAGGAGCGCGAGCTGCTCGCGGGCATCGGGCGCATCGTCGGCCTCGCGGTCGACGTCGTGCGGCAGCGCGAGGCCGC
>CALMSE010000033.1 GCA_937872275.1 uncultured Leucobacter sp.
CCCCGCCCGGCCAGCCGCCGGGCCCGCCCGCGCCGCCGACGGACCCACCGGCTCAGCCGACGACCCCGCCTGCTCCCGCGCAGTAGCGCCGCGATGACGGGGAGAGGAAGACGGGGAGAAAAGAAGAAGGCCCGGGGAGCACTCGCCGTTGAGTGAACCTCAGGCAACCCCCACGCTAGCCCCGAGCAGCGGGGAAGTCGAACCGGGAGCCTCGCCGTGGCCGGATCGTTATCAGACGGTCCGGGCGCCTCACGGTCGGGAGGGGCTCCGGGTCGTGAGGGCCGCAGGGGATCGCGATACGGGTCCTGCGCCCCGCCCGGAGCGCACTTCGCGCCCCATCGAGGGCGGACGGGTCGACGAGGCCCGGCGATCCTCCCCGCCTACTCGAAGCGGTTCACCATCGCGACCGCCGCGCGCTCGACGTAGTCGCGGAACGCCGCGTCGTGCATGGGCGGCAGGGCGGCCTCGTCGAGCGCGGCGTGCATGTGGAACAGCCAGCGGTCCTTCGCCCGCGGGGTGACGGGGAACGGCTGGTGCCGCATGCGGAGACGGGGGTGGCCCCGCTGCTCGGAGTAGGTCGTCGGCCCGCCCCAGTACTGCTCGAGGAAGGCGCGCAGCCGCCAGATGGCTCCCTCCCAGTCGGCATCGGGATACATGGGCGCGAGGAGCGGATCCTCCCGCACGCCGGCGTAGAAGGCGCGCACGATGCGCTCGAACGTCGGGGTGCCGCCGACCTGCGCCCAGAGGGTGTCGGTCACCGCGGGCCCCGTCTCGCCCTGCCGCAGGGTCAGGCGGGGGACCGGCTGCGGGGCGTCGCCGTCTCGGCCGTTCATAGCGATCCTCCCGGTTGCCGCGGCTGTTCGGCGGCGAGTTCGATGCCCCGCTCCTCGAAGTGCTTCTTGATGAGCGCCCGCAGCTCGCGCTGCACGGCGTACTGCGCCTGCGGGCGGGTGCGCACCGTGAGGCGCAGCGTCGCACGATCCCCGAACACGCTCTCGAGCCCCAGCACCTCGGGCTGCCCGGTGACCCGGCTCGCGTACTCCGGCAGGCGCAGCAGCTCCTCTGCGCTCTCGAGGGCGGTGCGCTGGACGAGGTCGAGATCCGAGGTCGACGGCACGGTGATGTCGATGATCGCCCGCCCCCAGCCCTGGGAGGCGTTGCCGAGGGTGAGGATCTCGCCGTTGCGCACGAACCACAGCGTGCCGTCGGCCGCGCGCACCTTGGTGATGCGGATCCCCACGTCCTCCACGGTGCCCGTGATCTGGCCCACGGTGATCAGGTCGCCGACCCCGAGCTGATCCTCGAACACCATGAAGATGCCGTTCAGGATGTCTTTCACGATGTTCTGCGCGCCGAACGCGAGGCCGGCGCCGATGATGCCGGCCGAGGCGAGGATCGCGGTGAGGTTGACTCCCAGCTCGCCGAGGATCAGGATCAGGGCGATGACGACGATCGTCCAGCTGATGACGTGCCGCCCCACCGTGCCGAGCGTGCGGGTGCGCTGGACCGCGCGGGCGTTGAGGTGCGGGCCCGCGGTGAGTTCCTGGGTCGAGTCGACGTCCTGCGCGCGCTTCACCCCGCGCACGAAGCGCTTCACGCTGCGGTCGAGCGCGAGCCGCAGCAGCCAGTTCGCGAGCAGCGCCGCGACGAGGATCACCAGGATGCGGAAGAGCACCTGGTACTCCCCGAAGAAGGCGCTGATCGCGGCCCAGACCTCGGCCACGGCTCAGCCCTCGCGATCCGCCCGCTGCGCGGCGAGGGCGCGCTCGACGCCGGCGAGATGCTCCACGATCAGGCGGCGCAGCGCGGCGGGGGCTTCGGCGTGCCCGTCGAGCCAGGCTGCGGTGGCGTCTCCGAGGCGCTCGCTCGCGAGCTGCGCAGGGTAGAAGCCGTCGATGAGCTCGTCGGCGATCGCGTAGCTGCGCGAGGCCCAGACCTCGTCGATCGCCTCGAAGTAGCGCTCGACGTAGGGCTCCAGCAGGTCGCGGTCGTGGGCGCGGGCGAAGCCGAGGCCCGTCGAGCGCACGATGAGGTTCGACGCGCCGGGCTCGTCGAACACCGAGGCCCAGGCCGTGGCCTTGCCCTCGACGGTCGGCAGCGCCGCCCGCGCGTGCGCGGCCGACTGCTCGCCGGTCGCGGTGCGGTCGTCGGCGAGCGCCTCGTCGATCTCCTCGTTCGACACCCGCCCGCCGGCGGCGAGCGCGATGAGCAGCTCCCAGCCGAGGTCGGTGTCGATGTCGAGACCCTCGAGCTCGATGCCGCCCTCGAGCAGCGCGAGCACGATGTCGAGGTGGTCGTCGTGCGCCGCGAGCTGCGCGAAGGCCTTGAGGAACTGGAACTGGCGGTCGGCGCCCGCCTCCGCCGCCTGCGCGAGCCGCCACAGCGCCTCGGCGGTGCGGTGCAGCGTCGCGTCGCGTCGCTCCGGCGCGACGTAGCTCGAGGCCGCGAGGAGCAGCTGCTGCAGCACCGTGCGCAGTGTCGTGGAGTGGGTCTCGCGGCCGATGTGTGCGAGCACGGTGTCGACGAAGCGGGATGCCGGGAGCTCGGCGTCGCGGGTCGCATCCCAGAGCGCGCCCCACACGAGCGAGCGGGCGAGCGGATCGGCGATGTCGCCGACGCGGCCCGTGGCCGTGGCGAGCGACTCGTCGTCGAAGCGGATCTTCGCGTAGCTCAGGTCCTCGTCGTTCAGCAGCAGCAGCGCAGGGCGGGCCTCGCCCGTGAGCTCGGGCACCTCGGTGCGGGCGCCGTCGATGTCGAGCTCGATGCGGCGCGTGCGGCGGAGCGCCCCGTGCTCGTCCGGCCCGTAGAGGCCGATCGCGATGCGGTGGGGCCGCAGGGTCGGGTACTCCGCGACGGCGCTCTGCTCGATCGCGAAGGAGGCGTACGCGCCGGACGCGTCGAGTTCGAAGGCCGGCCGGAGCGTGTTGACCCCGGCCGTCTCGAGCCATTTCGCCGACCAGTCGGCGAGGTCTCGGCCGCTCCTCGCCTCGAGCTCCACGAGCAGGTCGCTCAGCTCGGTGTTGGCGTACCGATGCTTCACGAAGTAGTCGTGGACGCCGCGCATGAACGGCTCGCGGCCCACCCAGGCGACGAGCTGCTTGAGCACGGAAGCGCCCTTCGCATAGGTGATGCCGTCGAAGTTGACGAGCACGTCCTCGAGGTCGCGGATCTCCGCGACGATCGGATGGGTCGACGGCAGCTGATCCTGCCGGTAGGCCCACGACTTCTCGCTCGCGACGAAGGTCGTCCAGCAGTCGCTCCACTCGGTCGCCTCCGCCACCGCGAGCGTCGACATGTACTCGGCGAAGGACTCGTTGAGCCACAGGTCGTTCCACCACCGCATGGTGACGAGGTCGCCGAACCACATGTGGGCGAGCTCGTGCAGGATCGTGACGACGCGCCGCTCGCGCATCGCGTCGGTCACCTGGCTGCGGAAGACGTAGGCCTCGGTGAAGGTGATCGCGCCCGCGTTCTCCATGGCGCCCGCGTTGAACTCGGGCACGAAGAGCTGGTCGTACTTGTCGAAGGGGTAGGGGTAGTCGAACTGCTCCTCGAAGAAGGCGAAGCCCTGCCGCGTCTTCGCGAAGACGTAGTCGGCGTCGAGGTACGGGGCGAGCGAGGCGCGGCAGAAGACGCCGAGCGGGATCGTGCGGCCGTCGCGGCTCGTCAGCTCGCCGCGCTCCACGTGGTAGGGGCCGGCGATGAGCGCGGTGACGTAGCTCGACATGACCGGGGTCGGCTCGAAGGCCCAGACGGCGGCGGGCTCGCCGGCGCGATCGCCGGCGGGGCTCGGCGTCGGCACGGGCGTCGGCTGGTTGCTCACGACCTGCCAGCGGGCGGGCGCGGTGACGGTGAAGCGGAACGTCGCTTTGAGGTCGGGCTGCTCGAACACGGCGAAGACCCGTCTCGAGTCGGGCACCTCGAACTGGGAGTAGAGGTAGACCTCGCCGTCGGCCGGATCCACGAAGCGGTGCAGGCCCTCTCCGGTGTTCGTGTAGCGCTGCTCGGAGACGATGGTGAGCAGGTTCTCGGCGGCGAGCCCGGGCAGCTGCACGCGCGAGTCGGCGAAGACTTCGTCGGGCACGAGCCGGGCGCCGTTCAGGGTGACGGAGAGCACCCGTTCGGCGATGAGGTCGATGAAGGTGGAGGCGCCGGGGCGCGCGTCGAAGCGCACCGTCGTCTCGGCGCGGAAGATCTCGGCGCCCGTCGTGAGGTCGAGCGCGACCTCGTAGCTGCGGGCGGTGACGACGCCGGCCCGTTCACGGGCCTCAGCGCGGGTCAGGTTCTCTCCGGGCACGGTGCTCCTCGACTGCTCGATCCTGCTGCTTCGATGGCGGATCGGGGCGCGCCTCCGGCGCCGATCCGGTTCCGCACCTCAGCCTACTTCCAGAGAACCCCTCGGGGCTGCGCGCGCACCGGGAGTAGACTCCTGCGCATGAGCGATACGAAGCCCCGAGTCGAGTTCTGGTTCGATGTCACCTGCCCCTGGTGCTGGATGACGAGCCGCTGGGCGACCGAGGTCGCCTCGGTGCGCGGCTTCGACATCGAGTGGCACCCCTTCAGCCTGAAGATCCTCAACGAGGGTCGCGATACGGGCAGCCACGCGGTCCACCACGAGCGGGGACTCCGCGCCATGCGCGTGATCGAGCAGGCCCGCGCCGAGCACGGGCCGGGCGTGGTCGCCGCGCTCTACACCGCGATCGGCACGCGGATCCATCCGGGAGGCCGTGACGACATCGACGCGATCATCGCGGAGGCGCTGGCGGAGGTCGGGCTGCCCGCCACGATCGCCGAGGCGGCCGACAGCGAGGCCCCCGACGGCGTGCTGCGCGCGAACACCGCGCACGCCATGGAGATCGCGGGCCCCGACGTGGGCATCCCGGTGATCTCGATCGACGGCGTCGCCTTCTTCGGACCCGTCGTCACGCCCGCCCCCACCGGGGAGACCGCCCTGCGCCTCTGGGACGGCATCTACGCCGCCGCGAGCGTTCCCGGGTTCTACGAGCTCAAGCGCGGCCGCACCGTCGGACCGCAGTTCTGAACCCTCGCTAGGCTGGGCGCATGCGCATTCACATCGCCACCGACCACGCCGGGCTCGAGTTCAGCCGTGTCCTGCAGCACCACCTCGCGGATCAGGGGCATGAGGTGATCGACCACGGCCCCGTCGAGTACGACGCCCTCGACGACTACCCCTCGTTCTGCATCAACGCCGCCCTCGGCGTGGCCCGCGACCTCCGGGACGGAACTCCGGCGCTCGGAGTGGTGTTCGGCGGCTCCGGCAACGGCGAGCAGATGGCCGCGAACAAGGTCGAGGGCATCCGCGCCGCGCTCGTCTGGAACGAGTCGACCGCCGAGCTCGCCCGCGAGCACAACGACGCGAACGTGATCTCGATCGGGGCGCGCCAGCACCCGGTCGAAGACGCGATCCGCTTCATCGACCTGTTCATCGCGACGCCCTTCACGGGGGACGAGCGGCACGTGCGCCGCATCGCCCAGCTCGGCGAGTACGAGCGCACCGGCGCGATCGCCGGCAAGCAGGTGGATGCTCCCTAAGCCTGCCCTGCGGCCCCCGAGTTCGGGACGCAGATCGGGGTTTGCGGGCCTCTCAAAACGACATCTGCGTCCCCGATTCGAGAAGAGAGAGGTTCCCGGATGCCAGAAGGTCACTCCGTCCATCGCATCGCGCGTCAGTTCGGCGCGAACTTCGTGGGCACGGCCCCCGAGGTGACGAGCCCGCAGGGGCGATTCGCGCAGGGCGCCGAGATACTCGACGGCCGGGAGATGACCGACGCCAGGGCGGTCGGGAAGCAGATGTTCCTCGAGTTCGAGGGCGACGAGTGGTTGCGCGTGCACCTCGGCATCTACGGCGCCTGGGACTTCTCGGGCGAGATCAAGGTCGACCCGTCCATCCAGATCCACGGCACGGGCGACACGCATCTGCGGTACGGCCAGACGGGCGAGTACACCCGTCCCGACGGCAGCCGATTGCGCGACGCGGTGCTGCGGGGCGCCGTGCTGCTCGACCGCGACGCCGAGGATTCGGTCGCCTCGATCGGGGCGCCGCGCCGCACCCGCATGCACATGGCCGAGCACGACAGCGAGAGCGCCGACACCGAGGCCTGGCCCCCCGCACCGCGAGGCCAGGTGCGCGTCCGCCTGCTGAACGAGACGGTGTGCGCCGATCTGCGGGGGCCGACGGCCTGCGAGGTGCTGACCCCGCTCGAGGTCGAGCGGGTGCTCGATCGGCTGGGGCCCGATCCCGCGAACGCGAACACCCCGGCCGAGAAACACCGCTTCGTCGAGCGCGCCGGCAAGAAGCGCACGCCCATCGGCCTCGTGCTGATGGACCAGTCGGTCGTGGCCGGCATCGGAAACATCTACCGTGCGGAGATGCTCTTCCGCGCCGAGCTCGATCCTCACCTCCCGGCGAACACGCTGAGCGAGCGCGTGCTCGGCGATCTGTGGGATGACTGGGCGCACCTCCTCGAGATCGGCATCACCGTCGGCCAGATGATCACGATCGACGGGCTCGAGGGCGACGACTACCTGAGCGCGCTGCGCGATCGCGGGGAGCGGCACTGGGTCTACAAGCGCGAGGGCATGCCCTGCAGGCGTTGCGGCACGAACATCGTGCTCGAGGAGATGGGCAATCGCAAGCTCTACTGGTGCCCGGGCTGCCAGTCCTGACACGA
>CALMSE010000034.1 GCA_937872275.1 uncultured Leucobacter sp.
CGGCGCACACCTTCCAGCTGAAGAAATCGCTGCACGACCGCGTGCTGCAGCCCGCCCACGAGCGACTGCTCGGCGCGCGGCTGCACGACCGGCAGACCGGCCGGGACCTGGTGGCGGCCTCGTTCCACGCCGCCCCGCTGACCGCGCTGAACTCGCTGCGCCGGCACCAGATCAGCACCGCCCTCGGCGAGCTGCGCCAGCTGGGACCCGGCCTGCCCGCGCTCATGGTGGGCGACTACAACTACCCGGTGTTCAAGGACCGGCTCGACCGCCACATGCGCGACGAGGGCTACGACCTGACGCGCAGCGACAAGCGCACCTACACCCGCTACAAGATGTTCCGCGGGCACTACGACTTCGCCACCTCGACCGGCCTGCGCATCGACAGCGTGCGCACGCTCGATCGGGGCACGAGCGACCACCTGCCGATCCTCGTCTCCTCGGCGTTCGAAGAGCGGCTGCTCGAGGCGCAGCTGTTCGAGGAGCAGCTGTTCGAGGCGCGGGTGTCGGAGGAGCCGGAGCCCGAGAACCGCTCGGCCGCCGCATAGCCCTGCCGCTGCCGGCGACGACGGATCCGTCTACAGCTTGCGCAGCAGCACCTTCTGCACGCGGTGATCGGCCTCCTTGCGGAGCACGAGCGAGGCGCGGGCGCGCGTGGGCCGGATGTTCTCGATCAGGTTCGGCTCGTTGATGCCCTTCCAGAACTCGTGCGCGAGGGCGCGGGCCTGATCGTCGTTGAGCCCGGCGAACCTGCGGAAGTGCGACTCGGGATCCCTGAACGCCTCGTCCTTGAGCCGCAGGAAGCGGTCGGTGAACCAGGTCTCGATGTCGGAGGTGCGCGCGTCGACGTAGATCGAGAAGTCGAAGAGGTCGGCGACCGCGAGCGGGCGCTCCATCGAGGCCGGCTGCAGCACGTTGAGCCCCTCGACGATGAGGATGTCGGGGCGCGTCACGACCGTGTACTCGTCGGGCACGATGTCGTAGACCAGATGGCTGTAGTGCGGCGCCCGAACCTCGGGCACCCCCGCCTTCACCTGCGACACGAAGCGCAGCAGCGCGCGCCGGTCGTAGGACTCGGGGAAGCCCTTGCGGTGGGCGATGCCCCGCCGCTCGAGCTCGGCGTTCGGGTAGAGGAACCCGTCGGTCGTGACGAGCTGCACCAGCGGGGTCTCGGGCCAGCGCGCGAGGAGGTCGCGCAGGATGCGCGCCACCGTCGACTTGCCCACCGCGACGGAGCCCGCGATGCCGAGCACGAACGGCGACGGCTCGTCGGTCTCGCGGCCGAGGAAGCCGCGGGTGCGCCGGTGCATGTCCCGCTTCGCGATCGCGTACTGGCCGAGCAGCCGGCTGAGCGGCCGGTAGACCTCGCTCACCTCGGCCAGGTCGAGGGGCTCGTTCAGGCCGCGGTAGGCGGCGACCTCCTCCTCGGTGAGGGGCATCGGGGTCTCGCCGGCGAGCCTCGCCCACTCGTCTCGCCCGATCTCGATGAACGGAGAGGTGAAGTCGGAGCGCGACAGCGTCTGGGTGTCGGTGGTCTCAGTCATTGCCCTTCATGGTGCCACTAAACTTGGCCGCATGTGTGGAATCGTCGGATATGTCGGCCCCGGTGACACGGTGGATGTGCTGCTGAGCGGGCTGAAGCGGCTCGAGTACCGCGGGTACGATTCCGCGGGCGTGGCGGTGTTCGACGGCGCCGGCGAGGTGTCGGTGCGCAAGCGCTCGGGCAAGCTGGCGAGGCTCGTCGAGCTGCTCGAGCAGAGCCCGCTGAGCGCGGGGGGCACGGGGATCGGGCACACCCGCTGGGCCACCCACGGCGGGCCCACCGACGCGAACGCCCACCCGCACCTCGGCGACGGGGGCGGGTTGGCCCTCATCCACAACGGCATCGTCGAGAACTTCGCCGAGCTGCGCGCCGAGGTGCTGGCCGCGGGCGTCGAGCTGCTGAGCGAGACCGACACCGAGGTGGTGGCGGCCCTGCTCGGTCTCGAGGTGGAGCGCACGGGCGAACTCGAGAGCGCCTTCCGCGCCGTGGTGAAGCGCCTGCACGGCACTTTCACCCTGCTCGCCATGCACCGCGACACCCCGGACACGGTGGTCGCGGCCCGGCACAACTCCCCGCTCGTGGTCGGCCTCGGCGACGGCGAGAACTTCCTCGGCTCGGACGTCGCCGCCTTCGTTGGCCACACCCGCCGCGCGGTCGCGGTGGAGGAGGACAACATCGCGATCATCACCCCCGAGGGCGTGCGCATCACCGACTTCGACGGCGACCCCGTCGAATTCGAGGAGTACGAGGTCGCCTGGAACGCCGACGCCGCCGACAAGGGCGGCTGGTCGTCGTTCATGGCGAAGGAGATCACCGAGCAGCCCGAGGCGGTCGCGAACACGGTCCGGGGCAGGATCGCGGGCGAGGAGGTCGTGATCCCCGAGCTCGAGGCGCTCGGCGACGAGCGGCTGCGCGACATCGACCGCATCGTCGTCATCGCCTGCGGCACCGCCTCCTACGCGGGCCAGATCGGCGCCTACGCCATCGAGCAGTGGGCCCGGGTGCCGGTCGAGGTGCAGCTCAGCCACGAGTTCCGCTACCGCGACCCGGTGCTCACCGATCGCACCCTCGTCGTCTCGGTCAGCCAGTCGGGCGAGACCATGGACACGCTGATGGCCGTGAAGTACGCGAAGGAGCGCGGGGTCACCACGGTGTCCGTGTGCAACACGCAGAGCGCGACCATTCCGCGCGAGAGCGACGCCGCGGTCTACACGCACGCGGGCCCCGAGGTCGCGGTCGCCTCGACCAAGGCCTTCACCGCGCAGATCACGGCGCTGTACCTCATCGGCCTGCACCTCGGCCGCGTGCGCGGCGCGCTGTCGACGGCGGATCAGGCGGCGGCCGTCGCCGCCTTCGAGGCTCTGCCCGCGGCCATGAGGGAGGCGGTGGAAACCCACGAGCAGCTCGCGCAGCTCGCGCACTGGATGGCCGATACCCGCTCGGTGCTCTTCCTCGGCCGGCATGTGGGCTACCCCACCGCGCTCGAGGGGGCACTGAAGCTCAAGGAGATCGCCTACATCCACGCCGAGGGCTTCGCCGCCGGCGAGCTGAAGCACGGCCCGATCGCGCTCATCGACCACGGTCAGCCGGTCTTCGTGCTGGTGCCCAGCCCGCGCAAGTCGCCGGTGATGCACTCGAAGGTCGTGTCGAACATCCAGGAGATCCGCGCCCGCGGCGCCCGCGTCATCGCGATCGTCGAGAAGGGCGACACCTCGGTGCTGCCCTACGCCGACGACGTGATCCGACTGCCCCTCACCGATGCGCTCTTCGAGCCGCTCGTGCAGGTGGTGCCGCTGCAGTGGTTCGCGCTCGAGCTCTCGCAGGCCAAGGGGCTCGACGTCGATCAGCCGCGCAACCTCGCGAAGTCGGTGACGGTCGAATAGCCGCTGCCATGATCATCGGCATCGGGGTGGACACGGTCGACATCGAACGCTTCGGTCGGCAGCTCGAACGCACCCCCGCCCTGCGCGAGCGGCTGTTCGCGCCCGCCGAGCAGGGGCTGCCGCTCCACTCGCTCGCGGCCCGCTTCGCGGCGAGGGAAGCGCTCATCAAGGCCCTCGGCGGATCCGGCGGCCTCGGCTGGCACGACATGGAGGTGGTGCGCGGGGCCGACCGGGTGCCGGCGTTCGCCGCGACACCGGGGCTCGCCCGCGAGATGTCGGCGCGGGGGGCGGATCGGGCGCATCTGTCGATGACGCACGAGGCGGGCGTCGCGACCGCGTTCGTTATCGTTGAAGCCTCGGGGGAGCCGGGAGCGTCGGGGGAGGGGGAGCGCCTGTGAGAACGGGATCGATGCGGGTCGCGGAGATCTCGCTGCCGGCGATCCGCAGCAACGTGCGGCGCATCCGCGAGGTGACGGGCGGTGCCACGGTCATCGCGGTGATCAAGGCCAACGGGTACGGCCACGGATCGCTGATCGCCGCCCGCGCCGCGATCGAGGGCGGGGCCGCGCTGCTCGGCGTGACCGATCTCGAGGAGGCGCTCGGGCTGCGCGCGGCCGGCGTCGAGGCCCCGATCCTGTGCTGGCTGCACGGGGTGAACGCCGACTTCAACGCGGCGGTGGCGGATCGCATCGAGATCGGGGTGAGCCATCTCGCCCAGCTCGAGGCGGTGGCGGGGGCCGCGGCCCGGGCCGGAGCCCGGGCGACCGTGCAGTTCAAGGTCGACACGGGCCTCAGCCGCAACGGCGCCGCGCCCGCCGAGTGGGCAGAGCTCTTCGCCCGCGGCGCCGAGCTCGAGCGCGAGGGGCTGGTCCGGGTGCGGGGCGTCTTCAGCCACCTCGCGAACGCCGGAGACGCGCGCGACCGCGAGCAGGCCGCGCGCTTCGACGAGGCGGTCGCGATGCTGCGGACGGCGGGCTGCGACCCCGAGCTCGTGCACCTCGCCGCCTCGGCCGCGACCTTCACCTCGCCGCACCTGCACTACAACGCGGTGCGCGTGGGGGTCACGATCTTCGGGCTCAGCCCCTTCGCCGGCCGCAGCTCGGCCGATCTGGGCCTCGTGCCCGCCATGACGCTCAAGAGCGAGATCGTGGCGCTGCGCGAGGTGTCGGCGGGCACCGGCGTCTCCTACGGGTACAGCCACGTCGTGCAGAACGACACCACCCTGGCCCTCGTGCCGATCGGCTACGCCGACGGCATGCCCCGCGCGCTCAACGGCGCGGGCGCCACCGTCGCGATCGCGGGGCACCACTGCCCGATCGTCGGCCGCATCGGCATGGACCAGTGCATCGTCGACCTCGGCAGCCTCGCGAAGCGGGTCGGTCTCGGGGAGCCGGTCGTGCTCTTCGGAGACCCGTCGACCGGGGTGCCGCCGGTCGAGGTCTGGGCCGAGCTCATGGGCACCATCAACTACGAGATCATCGTGGGGATCGGATCCCGCGTCGTACGGGTGGCGGCGGGTGACGGGGAGCCGGACGCCGCCGCCCGGCAGCGCCTCGGGATCGCCGACCCCGAGGCCATGCACGAGCTCGGCCTGCACCTCGGCGCGCGCCTCGCCGCGGGCGATCTCGTGATCCTCACGGGCCCCCTGGGCGCGGGGAAGACGACGCTCGCGCGCGGCATCGGCGAGGGGCTCGGCGTGCGCGGCCCCGTGACGAGCCCCACCTTCGTGCTCGCACGCACGCACCCCTCGCTCGGGGACGGCCCGCCGCTCGTGCACCTCGACGCCTACCGCCTGGCCGACCCGGCCGAGCTCGACGATCTCGATCTCGATTTCGACGGCTCGGTCGTCGTGGCCGAGTGGGGCGCGGGCATGGCCCTCGAGCGCGGGTCGTGGCTCGAGATCGTCATCGAACGCCCCGAGGGCGGGGGCGGATCGGACGGTGCCGATGCCGGCACCGTCGCAGGCATGGGCGAGGACGACTTCGGCGAGGCGCCCGTCGAGCCCCGCACGGTGACGATCACCGGGTACGGGCCGCGATGGCAGGCCGGAGTGCTCTGATGTGCGGCTACGTGCCCGGAGTGAACGACCCGGAGCCGGACGACGCCGCCTCGCCGGCGGTGCCCGCCGAACTGCGCATCTCCTTCGCCGCCGAGCGGGTCGTCGAGATCGCGGAGCCCCTCCGCGGCGCCGTGCTCGCCATCGACACCGCGCTCGGCACGAGCGTCGCGCTCGGCATCGCCGGGCGGGTCTTCGAGGCGGTGAGCGACGACCACCGCGCGCACGCGGAGGTGATCGGCACGCTGATCGCTCGCGTCTTCGAACTGAGCGGCGCCGCGCCGAGCGAGGTCGAGGGCGTCGTCGCGGGCATCGGCCCCGGGCCCTTCACGGGGCTGCGCGTCGGCATCGCCGCGGCCCACGCCTTCGCGACGGCCTGCGGTGCGCCGCTGCTGCCGCTGCAGGGGCACGAGGCGGTCGCGCTCGCGATCGCCGAGACCGGCGATGCGGATCCGGCGCCCCTGCGCGTCGTGCAGGACGCCCGCCGACGGGAGCTGTTCGTCACCGAGTTCACGGGGCTCGACGCGGCCGGGCTGCCCGTGCGCAGCGCCGATCCGCACCTCGTGGCGCGCGCCGACCACGCCGTCGCCGCC
>CALMSE010000035.1 GCA_937872275.1 uncultured Leucobacter sp.
CCTGGCCTTGCGCGGCACGCGCACGCCACTCCCGCAGGCTCTCACCACAACCGATCCCGAGACGCCCGTGACAGTGCGAGACGCCTTCCGTCAGCTGGAGGCTGAAGTCCATGCCGATGATCCGCTCGGCGTGCATCGCATCCTGCCGGACAACGTACTCAGAAGGGTTCAAGCAATCCCCGTGGGTGGCAATCGCCGCGACCTTCCGGAGCACCTTCAGCTCGAATGCCACAAGAAGTTGGCCAAAGAGAAGAAGAGTGGGGCATCCGGGTCATACGGACGGCTTCACTGGGATCAGCCTGCGCCGACGATGACGACTCGGTGCACAACCCCGGCTTGTGGGCCTTTTCTGCATCCAGAGGAGCATCGGCCGATCACTTTGCGCGAAGCGGCAGCGATTCAGACGTTTCCGCCGGACTACAAGTTCGCCGGTACGAGAGGTGCTGTTGAACGTCAGATCGGCAACGCCGTCCCCGTACGCATGGCAGCCAGGATCGCAGGTGCGCTGCTCGACTCACTCGAAGGACGGGCTGCGTAGGAACTATTCGGCGTTGTCCTCATCCGGTCCGATGTCCGTGCTCGGTGCGGTCTCCGTAGCGGAGTCGCGTTGGATCGCCTGAATCCGGGGGTCGTCCTGAGGTGCGCGTTCAGCGATCACGTCGAGGTAGTCACGGTGCAGACGCTCCGCCGCCTCAAGGAGGTGGTCCCAGGGTGAGATGCGGTAGCCACTCTTGACCATGTCCTGAAGCTCGCTATTGATCCCAGGTTCGTCCTTTAGCCCAGAATGGATCATCACACCGAGAATCTGCGAACGCTGAGTAGAGAAGTTGCCCGCCTTCTCGTTCCGGTCACGAAGCGTGTTTACGTATCCGCGCAGTTGGCCGAGTTCCTTGAGGCCGATCTTGTCGCCGGGTCGTTTCACCTCGACGACGATCGCGGTGCTGCTGTCTCCGATGCAGAGAAAATCGAGCCTGCGCTGATCTCCTTCGCTGACCTCAGAGTGGAATGTCTCACGCAAGACTGTTTCGAGGGAACGTTCGTGATGGAGCAGTTGCCACATGGGGTCGATGATCCACGGATGCTCACGCAGAAGGTCCTGCATGGTCGGCTTCTCGGGGGCGCGTTCCTTGATTAGCCGCTTGAGGGTCTGGATCACGACCACCCGGCCGCGTACAAGTTGTGCGGCCTGGACGGCCTCCAGAATGTCCCACTCGCTCATCAAGTCGAGGATGGACTTCTGGTCAGATGCAGTGAGTTCGCTGAGTTCCTTGAGCAGCGCGAAGAACTGCTCGTTCTCGTAGGCGTTCAGAAGGATCTCGACGATCTGATCGAGCCGGTCAGACTCCATCGTCGGGGAATCGGCGAGCGTCTGAATCGCTTTGAGGAGCTCCTTCTGCTGCCGTTCCGGAAACTTCTCGATCCGCTTCATGTAGGTCGTGGAGACCCTGAGGCGTTCCTTCTGCCTCTTGGCGCGAGCAGCGGCCCACTTGCGCAGAGACTCCCGCAGCATGCCCTGGCCCCATTCCAGGATCGGCTGCGCGATGGGATGCTCCCACAGGACTGTGGCGCGGTCGGTGGCGATCAAGTCGTCAGAGTAGGAGTCGAGTCCGTCCACGAATACCTCGCCGGTGAGGTACTGAAGCCCCAGCTGGTTCTGAGTTCCACCGCTCATGTCGAAGAAGAACGGGGTCTGGACCAGTTTTCCTCTAGAGAGCACGGAGATGCCTCGGATGTCATCGTTCTTGATCGGCTTCTCGGTGAATCCGACCCACCACTGGACTGTTCCGACGCCGGGCAGGTCGACGGTGTCGAGACCGTTCTCTGGATAGCGAAACTGGAGTTCTGTCTCGTCCGAGGCGAGTGCGTCGTTGTTGAGCGTCACCTGGAAGGAATTGCTGAGGATCGAGAATCGTCGTCCCATGCTCCTTCGGAACGATGCAGCCGGAATGCGATTCTTCAATTGAAGTTCGGTAAGACGTACCTCGGTCCCGTTGGGTCGCGCCTCATCAGACAGGAGCGCCCTGTCTTCGAGCACAACAGGACGGTACGTGTTGGTGTTGCTGCTCACGAGGTCGTCGTAGCTCATCTGGAATGAGGTGAGATGACCGTCGCTGACAGTTGTGATCGTGACGATCTTGGCGATGCCGAAACCGGCGAGCTTTCCGAGGCCCTTGCGCCCGAGAACAAGTCGCCCGCCGGGCGAACGGTCGGCGCCGGAGGCCCGTCGATCCCTCCCCACGAGCAGGTACTTGTCGTTCACGTCCTCGAAGGTCATCCCTAGACCATCGTCTCGGATCACGATCTCGGAGTTCGCATCGAGAGGTGTATCGAGCGGAACCTCGATCTGGACCGAGATCGCGTCGGCATCGTAGGCGTTCGCGACCAACTCCGCGATGGCTGGCACGGCACCCGAGTACATCTGCAGCCCGAGGTGGCGAACAAGCGACCCCGCGAAGTCCATCGTCAACTCTCGACCGCTCACAGGACTCCTTCCGCAGGAACGAAGGTTCCGCGAGGAGGCGTCAGAACCGCATGGCTAAAGTCTACTCGCCGCGCTTCACGCACCCGATGGCGTTGCCCGACTGGGCCGCGTGGTGAGTGGCTACAGCACCCGTTGATCCGACCGCGACGTCGCCGTGCGAGCGTGCTCGTACGCGTGTCGCTCGCCTACGGGCTTGGGGTCCTCCGCCAGGCGGACACCGATGATCTGTTCAGAGTGCGTCACGATGCGAGCGATCCCCAGTTCCAGCAACTCGTGCGGTCCATTGCTCGTTGCGCTGGTCACCGGGCCGGGAACAGCTCCGACGGCGCGGCCGAGTTCGTGCGCGCGCCGGGCGACGGTCATTGATCCAGAGCGAACGCCGGCCTCAACCACGACGGTGGTCGCGGAGAGTGCAGCCATCAGCCGCGCGCGAGCGAGGAAGCGGTGGCGGGTGGGCACCGCATCTGGTGGAACCTCGCTGACCATGAGGCCGAGGTCCGCCACTCGCTCAAGCAACTCACGGTGACCCATCGGGTACATGCGGTCAACGCCGTTCGCCATGACCGCGATCGTGTCGCCGCCGGATGCCAGCGCCGCTCGATGGGCGGCACCTTCGATGCCGTACGCGCCGCCGGCCACGACTATCCGCTCGGCGTTGGCGAGGTCGGAGGCCAGTTCTCCGGCCACATGCTCGCCGTAGGAGGTCGCTGCCCTCGCGCCGGTGATCGTGACGAGATCATCGACTGGTCGCGCGAGGAACGATGTCGTTCCACGAGTCCACAGGACGTATGGCCGCCGGTCGCCAAGGTCGTCGAGTGCGGATGGCCATTCTTTGTCGCCGGGGATCAGGGTGCCGATACCAGCGCGTTCGGCATCGACGATGTTCTGCTCCAGTGTCCGAGCGTCTGAGCGCTCGAACTGGGAACGCCAGACCTGAGCGTCAACGGCGCTGAGGTGCGCCACGGCGTCATCACGCTCGGCAAGCCGAAACACCTCAAGCGCTCCCAGCTCAGCCAAGAGACGGCCTGTCACGGCGTCGTCTGGTTCGACGATCATCGACAGCAACATCCGTGCTGTGCGCTCGTCTTGGACTACGTGGCTCAGGCTCGTCATCGTCGGGTCCTCTCACTCCTACAGAGAGGTGCGCGCGGTGACGCGGGAGCCGGAGGGTTCCGTGAACGCCGACCCCGGCGTACAGTGGATGGTGAGGCAGGTTCTCCTCATATTGCGGGTCCTCCGGGACGGCCTTCGGGCGCTCACACACGTTCTGCCTCCTCGACGGAGTAACACGTGTGACGAGAGGCCCGTCATGTTCCGCCTTGTCTGGACGCTCAGCGTTCGCACCCGCGACTACCTGCACCACTACATGCCGAGCAACCGGCTGCTCGCTGCCATCCGCACCCGGCGCGGACTCAAGTGGGGGATACCCGCGATGCTGGTCGCGCTTCCGTACATCCTGATCGCTGGCATCTGCTCTGGCTCGGCGGCCGACGGCGGCCCAGGCTGGCTCCACCTCATCGTGCTGTGGGCATGCTGGAACGCACTCAAGTTCATCATCATGGGACCCGTGAGCGTCGTTCTGCTCATCCGTGCGCGCCTGCGCGAAGCGGCAGCCCGTCGTAACCAGCGCCGCGAAGCGCTCGCAGAGGCGAGCCCGCGTGAGCCAGCTCTTCGGCTCTAGGCTCAACCGCCCACGACAGCGGATGCTGTGATGCTAGAACCACGGCGCCCGCCAGGCCGGATCACGACACCGTGCGAAGCGAGCGCTCGCCGCACCGCCTGAGGCCCCGACCCGACCTTCACGCCGACCTCTACTAGCGTCAACCCGCTGACGTAGAGGTCGGCTGCTTCGTGGATGCGGGAAGGATCGAACCGCCTACGGCGGATCGTGACCTCTCGCCGGGTGAGGTGGGTGGCGACTGTGCGGCGGTTCACTCCGAAGATGGATGCCAGCTCGACGAGCGTCGCGCCCTCGCGGTACTGCGCCACCAGATCGTCGACCTGCTCGGGGCGCAGCAGGGTTTGAGCCATCCCAAGTGATCGCACCACTCGACCCCTGGAATCGGAAACGGTAGGCTCGGAGGAGCGCTGGTCGTGGTTGTAGAAGCCGCGTGACCTGCGCAAAGACAAGGTTTTCAGGTGTGGGCAGGGGTTCTCAAACTCCCTACGGAGGTCCACCCGACGCCAGAACGACCCCCGCTCCCGCGGGGGTCGTTGCGTTTCTCAGGATCTGGCGGGAACTCGCGCAGGATTCACGAACGCCGTTCGCGTTCGCGTTCGCGTTCGTTTCGAGAATCCTGCGGCCCTCGGATCCGCCGCGGTCGCCCTGCTCGAGCGAGGGGACCGGAAAGAATCGACAGGGTTCCCTCCGGCAAGTACATTCGTGACATGGGGCAGGAACGGATCGTCCTCGGCGGCGGCGGCGGCAGCAGCAGCGGCGGTGGCCGTCGGCGCGACGTCGCCGGCGCAGCGATGCTCTGCGCATCCTCCGGTCCGTGAGCAGCGGCGGCCCGACGAGAGGAGGCCCGACATGACCGAGTCCGACCTGCCTCCGCTGCTCGGCGCCCTGTTCTGGCTGATGCGGGCGGTGCCGTGGACGCCGCTCGCGGTCCTGTCGTACACCGCGACGGTCGCGATCGGCACCCTGAGCCTGCGCGGCCGCCGGATCCATCGCGGCTGGCACAGCGGCCTGTTCATCCTCACCTGCCTCCTCACCGTCGCGGCGGCGGTCTCCTCCTTCCCGGTCCGCTGGGTCGGCGGCCTCCTGCTCGCCCTCGCGCTCGTGCCGTTGGCGCTGCTGCCCTTCGTCACGGTCCCGGTCGCGAGGCACCCGCGGCGGCACCTCCTGCTGGGCCTCGCCGCCGCGCCCTGCTACTTCGGCGCGCTGCTCCTCTGGGCGGTGCAGCTCCGATGACAGCGCCGGTCGAGACGGCAGGACGATCCGCGGCCGGACCTCCCGCCGCCCCCGATCCCCATGCGCGATCCTCACCGCAACCTTCGAGCAAAGGAGCACTCGATGGAGTTCCTCGACGTCGTCTTCGGCCGCCGCACGACCAACGGCCCGTTCCTGCCCGACCCCGTCTCCGAGCAGCACCAGCGGCTGCTCATCAAGGCGGCCGCCGCCGCGCCCTCCCAGTTCAACAGTCAGCCCTGGCGGTTCGTCGTCATCGAGGATCGTGCGATGATCGACGCCATCGCTCGGATCAGCGGGGAGTCGATGACCGCCGTCATCTCCGAGGGGTCGTTCTTCGAGAGGTACAGACGGCACTTCCGATTCAGCGCCGATGACATGGCCGAGCATCGCTCCGGCATGTACTTCGACCAGCTGCCGCGCGCGCTGCGCCCGTTCACGCGGGCGGTGTTCACCGGAGCCGGGGTCGGGATGATGCGGATGCTGCGCGTCCCGCAGACCCTCGGCGAGGAGAACCGCAGGCTCGTCGCGGGATCGCCGCTGATCCTGGGGGTGCTGCTCGACCGCGGGGAGCGCACCGCGCACCCGCTGGCCGACTTCTACTGCCAGTTCAGCATGGGTGCGTCCATGGAGAACCTCTGGCTCACCACGGTGGAGCTCGGCATGGGCATCCAGTTCATCTCGTTCCCGATGGAGGTGCCCGCCCAATGGGCCCGGCTGACCGCGATGCTCGAGGTGCCCGAGGATCTCGAGCTCATGGCGCTCTACCGCCTCGGCTACGTTCCCGAGACCTCCCAGCGGCCGACGATCGACTGGTCGAGCCGTGAGCGTCGGCCACCGTCTCAGTTCGTGTTCAGGGAGAGCTGCCGCAGGCACCAGGCCGGATGGGACGAGGGCTGAGGCGCCTGCCCGCCGCCGCCCGATGGATGGCCAGCAGGCGGAACGGACCGAGCCTCTCGACCTGCCACTCCGAGGGCAGCCGCGCCGCCAGTTCCGACGGGGTGTAGCTGCGCCGGATGCTCCGGAGGCCGTCGACGCGCAGAAACGTGCCGGGCGCGAAGGGGGTGATGGCCGCGGCGAAGGCGTAATAGGCCGCGGAACCGCGGGCGATGTCGGAGTGCACGCACAGGCGTGCGGCGAGAGCCTCCGAATCGTCCATCAGCTCGCCGAAGGCCCGGTCGTCCAGGTGGTGCAGCAGGTGGTTGGAGATCACGATGTCGAACCGCGAGCCCTGCTCGACCAGCGCTCGGCTGCCGGCCCGGCGGAATGACAGTCCGGGGACCGGCAGTCTCCGGCGCGACACCTCGACGGCGCGGGGATCGGGGTCGATCCCGAGCGCCTCGATCTCGAATCCGTCACGGCGCGCGAGGCGCACGAGCCGGTGGAGGACGTCGCCGCCGCCGCATCCGATGTCGAGAACACGGGCGGGGCGATCGAGGTCGTGCAGCACGGGTCGCAGTCGCGACCGGTAGACCGCGCCCCAACCAGACACCGCGCGATTCACGATTCCGAAGCGCCGCAGGGTGCGGCGGAGCCGCTCCGGATCGCAGGCGGGGTCGTCCATCAGCTCCGCGAGCTGCGGTTCCCGCTCCGAGAGCCTCACGCGCCGATCCCGCCCTCGTGAGCGGTGCCGACGCCCGAGGCGCGGCGCGTGAACAGCGCCGTCTCCACCGTGAGCCCCGGGCCGAAGCAGATGCCGGCGACTCGGGCGGCGTCGCCGAGGGAGTCGTCGCCCAGCAGCCGTCGGAGGATGAAGAGGATCGTGGCGCTCGACATGTTGCCGTAGTCCCGCAGCACCGCCCGCGAGTGGGCCAGCGCGGCGTCTGGGAGCCCCAGGGCGGCTTGGACCCGGTCCAGCACGCTGCGGCCGCCGGGGTGCACCGCCCAGCCGTCGACCTCGGTGAGGGGATCCGCGCCCTCGCCCAGCATTCCACCGACCGCACCGGCGATCTCGCGGCCGATGATGCGCGGCACTCGGGCCGTGAGCCTCATCTCGAAGCCGCTGTCGCCGATCGTCCAGTCCATGTCCTGCTCGCCCTCGGCCGTGACCGCTGTCGTGAAGCCGCCGATCTCGAGAACCGGGCCGCTCGCCCTCGGCTCCGCGGAGGCGACGATCGCCGCCGCGGCTCCGTCGCCGAACACGGCGGAGGCCACGATCTGCTCGGGGTCCCGGGACGAGCGGATGTGGATCGAGCAGAGTTCGACGCACACGACCAGCACCACGGCTCCCGGCTGAGCCTCGCTCATGCGGGTGGCGGCGCGCAGTGCGGGGAAGGCCGCGGCGCAGCCCATGAACCCGATGTGGTAGCGCTCGACCGTGGGCGGGATGCCGAGCTCCTGCACGAGGAGGAAGTCGGGCCCCGGAGCGAAGAACCCCGTGCAGGAGGCGGTGATGACGTGCGTGATCTCGTCGGCGTCGTACCCCGAGCCGGCGATCGCATCCCTGGCCGCGGACGCGGTGAGGGCGGGTGCCTCGTCGCGATAGACCGCGTTGCGCTCGCCGGTGGTCGGGGCGAGGAGCAGCTCGTGCCCGTCGACGAACACGGCCGAGCGCGTGCCGGCAGCCCCGAGAACCGAGTACCTGCTCTCGATCGCGGACTGATCGAAGGCCGCGCCGATCAACCGCGCCGTGAGGCGGTCGACGCCGGGTTGCGAGGCCAGGAAGTCCCGGGTCTCCGACTGGTCGAGCCGCGCGGGAGGGACGGCGGTGCCGATCGAGAGGAGCCTGGTGGTCATGCCTCCATATAACCCGCTGGAGCGTCTCCGAGGAAGGACTTGACGGCGCGGATCGCGGGCTTCCCGATCCGCCCGCTCGCGACCACACCCCTCCCACGCTTCTCCCAAGGGGACGGGCTAGGCTTCCCGCATGGAGAACTGGTGGGTCAATGCGATCTGGTCGCTCACGCCGACGGTGCTGATCGGCATCTTCTTCTTCGTGGTGCTGCGATTGATCCTGCGCGCCGACCGTACCGAGCGCCGCATCTACAAGCGCATGGAGACCGAGGAGCGCGCCCGTCTGGGCTTGCCGCCGAGCGCCGACTCCTGACCCGGGCTCTCCCGCACCGATAGAGTAGTGCGGAGCGGTCGAGGGGCGGCCGTCTTGGAGGTCGAAGATGCCGTCGCTACTGCTCGACATCGAGTCGACCCGGGGCGATTTCTGGACGTCCATCAACTGGCCGTGGCTGTGGACGATCAGCTGGCTGATCATCGACAACGTGATCCGCGTCGTCGCCCTGTTCGTGGTGCCGCGCAACCGCCGCCCGACCGCCGGCATGGCCTGGCTCCTCGCGATCTTCTTCTTCCCCCTGCCCGGCCTGCTCTTCTTCCTCCTGATCGGCGGCAACCGGCTGCCGAAGCGCCTGCGGAGGCGGCAGGAGATCGTGAACCAGGCCGTCGTCGAGATCGCCGCCCGTGAAGAGGTCCGCTTCGGCACACCCTCCGAGAACCTGCCCCAGAGCCTCCGCAACGCCGTGCTGCTCGGCCGCTCGCTCGGTGCGCAGCCGATGCTGCGCGGCAACTCGGCCCTGATCTGCATCGACTACGAGGAGTCGCTCGCGCACATCGCGGCCGCGATCCGCGCGGCGGAGCGCTACGTGCACGTCGAGTTCTACATCCTCGTGCTCGACGACACGACGAAGGACGTCTTCGCCGCGATGCGCGAGGCGAAGGAGCGGGGCGTCGAGGTGCGGGTGCTGCTCGACCACATCTCGGCGCTCAGGAACCCGGGCTACCGGCGCACGGCCCGTGCGCTCGACGAGATGGGGGCCGACTGGAGCTACATGCTGCCCGTGCGGCCCTGGCGGGGACAGTGGCAGCGTCCCGATCTGCGCAACCACCGCAAGATCGTCGTCGTCGACGGCCGTGTCGGCTTCATGGGCTCCCAGAACCTCGTCGACTCGAGCTACAACAAGCCCTCCAACCGGCGCCGCGGGCTGCGCTGGAAGGATCTCATGGTGCGGGTCGAGGGTCCGACCGTGCTGGGGCTCGAGGCGGTCTTCCTCGGCGACTGGTTCCTCGAGACGGGCGAGCTGCTGGGCGATCTCGACACCTCGGAGTTCGAGCCGCATCTGCCCGGCGGGCTCGACTGCCAGGTGCTGCCGAGCGGTCCCGGCTTCGGCAACGAGAACAACCTGCAGGTCTTCGTCGCGCTGCTCTACACCGCGGAGCGGCGCATCAGCATCACGAGCCCCTACTTCGTGCCCGACGGCGCCATCATGCACGCGCTCCGCGCCGCGATCGCGCGCGGGGTCTACGTCGAGCTCTTCGTCTCCGAGATCGGCGACCAGCCGATGGTCTACCACGCCCAGCGGTCCTACTACGAGGAGCTGCTGCGGGCCGGCGTGCGCATCTTCATGTTCCGACCGCCCTACATCCTCCACTCGAAGCACTTCACCGTCGACGACGACGTGGCGGTCGTGGGCTCGTCGAACATGGATCAGCGATCCTTCAACCTCAACATGGAGGTCTCGACGGTCATCTACGGCGAGAGCTTCGTGCGCGAGCTCGATGAGGTGACCGACTACTACCGTGCGAACTCGCGGGAGCTGACGGCCGAGGAGTGGGGTCGCCAGCCGCTGCGCTCGAAGCTGCTCGACGGCCTGGCGAGGCTCACCTCGGCGCTGCAATAGTCGCGACCCGGTGGCGGGTCGGGCGGCGGCGATGCCCGATCCGCATCGATCGCCGCCGTCGGCTGCCCGCTCCCGGGAACCTCTCCGGGATCGCGGCGCGACCGGGTCGAGGCGTCGTTTTGGTAATTCGAGCCATTCGTGCGACGATTCCTCTACCGTATTCGACGGAAGGAAACGCAATGGCGCGTAACGATGCTTCCCTGTCCCCTTCGGCAGAGCCGGCGACCACCGATTCTGCCCCCACGCCCGCGGCGTCCGCGGCCTCGGCGAAGCCCGCGGGCAGCGCCGCCGCGAAGCCCAAGGGCACGGCTGCGAAACGCGCGAGTACGGTGAAGAAGACCCCTGCGGCTTCGAAGACGGCTGCCAAGACGGCCGCCAGGCCGGCTGCGAAACCGGCGGCGAAACGAGCCTCCGCGACGAAGGCCGCGCTGAAGGCCGCTGCGGAGAGCGCCCCGGCGAATGCCGAGGCCGCCGCGCCGGCGGAGGCCGCGGCGCCCGCAACCGCCCCCGCGCCTGCGAAGAAGTTGCCGGCCCGTCGCCGACGCCCGCGCAAGGCGCAGGGCACCGGGCCGATCACGATCGGCCGCAGCGGTTTCACGAAGCTCAAGAACATGTCGGAGATCCGGCACTACCTGCGCACGAGCGAGGCGCCGGTGTTCTTCGTCGGGGCGACGGCCTTCAACCTGCTCGGCCTCGACCGGATGGTGCGCGGCTTCTCGTACATCAGCTACTACGACAGCTGGGATGGCGTGCACCCGCGGGTGTTCACCCCGACCGACAAGCCGTACATCGAGTTCGAGAGCGGCGAGCAGATCAACAACTGGCTGCTGCGCAACCACGAGGTGCGCGCGCACATCCAGCGCTCGACGCCTCCGGGCATGCGGCCGAAGGTCGTCATGGTCTTCTTCGACGAGGAGACCGAGCGCATCTGCGAAGAGCTCGACTACGAGCTCATCCTGCCGAGCCACGCGCTGCGGGAACGGCTCGACTCGAAGATCGTGACCACGCAGATCGCCGACTCGGTGGGCGTGCCGAGCGTGCCCAACGTCCTCACGACGGTGGAGAGCTGGGACGAGCTCGTGAAGGTCACGAACAAGGCCAAGCTGGGGCAGGATCTCGTGATCCAGACCGCCTACGGGGACTCGGGAAAGACCACCTACTTCGTCACGAGCGAGGCGGAGTTCGCCGCGGTGGCCGACGAGATCACGGGCGTCGAGATCAAGGTCATGAAGCGGATCAACAATCGCCCGATCGCGATCGAGGCCGTGCTCACGCGGCACGGCACCGTGGTCGGCCCGTGCATGACCGAGATCACGGGCCACGCCGACCTCACCCCCTACCGCGGGGGCTGGGCGGGCAACGAGATGTTCCCGACCGTGCTCGACGACGAGAGCCGGCACGAGGCGATCAAGCTCGTGCGCAAGCTCGGCGACCGCCTGGCCAAGGAGGGGTACCGCGGCTTCTTCGAGGTCGACGTGCTGCTCGACACCGACACGGGAGACGTCTACCTCGGCGAGCTGAACCCGCGCATCAGCGGCGCCTCGGCGATCACGAACGTGACTGCCGGGGCGTACGCCGATGTGCCGCTCTTCGCCTTCCACCTGCTCGAGTACTCGGGCATCGACTTCGAGCTCGACGTCGACGAGATCAACCGCCGCTGGGAGGAACTCGCGTCGGAAGACGAGTGGAGCCACATGGTGATCAAGCACACCCGGGATTCGGTGGAGCGCATCGACGCAGCGCCACGCACGGGTCGCTACGTCATCGACCACTTCGGGCACCTCGTCTTCAGCAACGCGGGTCTCGACTGGCACTCGCTGCGCACCGAGCAGGAGGCGTACTTCCTGCGCATCTACGACGCGGGCGACTACCGGTGGAAGGGCGCGGATCTCGGCATCCTGGTGACGAAGGCACACCTGGAGGCGGATCACGGAGGCTTGTCGCTGCATGCGAAGTACCTCATCGACGCGATCCGGGGCATGTACCAGACGACGCTCGTCGAGGGCGACGAGGAGCCGCTGCGCCCGGCCCCCGCGAAAGGTAAGTAGCGAGTCCGCCGACGGCCGTGCCGGAGTTCCGGCCCGCCGCGCACGGACCTCGCGAGCGTCCGCAGCGGCGGTGCTCGCCCGAGCCGTGAGATACTGAACCGATGACTGTCGAGACCGAATACGGAGAGATGGCGATCGGAGCGACCCCGATTCCGCCCGCCGGCGACGGGGGGCAGGCGGTCCTCACCGGGGCGATACCGATCGTGCCCGCCGCGGCTCCGTTGACCGCTGCGATCCCTGTCGTCGCGGGCTATGAGGCCGCGCTTCCGGCCGCGCCGATCGCGGGCATGCCGGTTCCCGCAGAGTCCGTCGTGCCCGCCGCCGCACCCCTCGAGTCGGTGCCTCCGCTGGTCGAGGCCGCGCCGGCCGTCGAGACGCTGCCCCCCGTCGTCGAGGCCGCGCCGGCCGTCGAGATTCTGCCTCCCGTCGTCGAGGCCGCACCGCTCGTCGCGGATGCGGTTCCCACCGGAGCGATCCCGGTGGTCGGGGGGACTCCGTTGCCCCCGCTCGACCAGTGGCAGTTCGCACCGTACATCCAGTGGTCGATGCAGCACATCGACTCCTTCCTGCCCGTGCACCGGATCCTGCGGGGCGAACGCGCGAGCGACTTCGCCCTGCGCCTCTCGGAGCTGGGCGCGCTCTCGGTGCGGCACCCGTGGGAGGATCGCCAGGCGACTTTCGCCGAGGTCATGCAGGGCTCCCACACCGACGGCTGGATGGTCGTGCACCGCGGGGCGATCGTGGGCGAGGCCTACTTCGGCGGCCTCGCGCCGGGCGGCATGCACCTGCTGATGTCGGTGTCGAAGTCGCTGACCGCGACGGTGGCGGGACAGCTGGCGATCAGCGGCGAGCTGGATCTCGAGCGGCCGGTGACCGACTACGTGCCCGAGCTCGCCGGCTCCGGGTACGACGGCGCGCTCGTGCGCCACCTCGTCGACATGCGCACGGGAGTCCGCTTCTCCGAGGAGTACCTGAACGACGACGCCGAGGTGAGGCTGCTCGAGGAGGCGATCGGATGGGCTCCGAAGCGCCATCCCGAGGTACCCGATTCGCTGCTCGGCTTCCTCGCGACGCTGGGGCAGGACGGCCCCCATGGCGGTGCCTTCGACTACAAGTCGTGCGAGACCGACGCCCTGGGCTTCGTGATCGCCGGCGCCACCGGACGGCACCCGGCGGAGGTGATGTCGGAGCGTCTCTGGCAGCCGATGGGCGCGGAGTTCAACGCGCATGTGGGCGTCGACAGCATCGGCGGCGGCATGTTCGACGGCGGCGTCTCGGCGGCGATGCGCGATCTCGCCCGCTTCGGGCATCTCTTCGTGAACGACGGGCGCGCGCTCGACGGCGCCGCGGTGCTGCCGAAGGAGTGGGTGGACGACACCTTCGCCGGCGGCCCCGACTCGCGGCAGGCCTTCGCGGATGCGCCCGAGCCCACGTTCATGCCGGGCGGCATGTACCGCAACGGCTTCTGGTTCCCCGGCGAGAGCGGCGACGTGATGCTGGCGCTCGGCATCCACGGGCAGATGATCTACATCAACCGCGCGACGGGGGTCGTCGCGGCGAAGGTCTCGAGCTGGCCGACGCCGCAGGACGCCGAGAAGCTGTTCTGGACGGTGCGGGCCTTCGAGACCGCGTCTTGGGCGCTCGACCGCGGCGAGATATAGAGCATCGATTCCTGAATTCCTCGGCAAGATCGGAGATCCGCCATGTTCGTCGTCACCACCAATGAGGTTCCCGGGTACCGGATCACCCAAGTGCTCGGGGAGGTCATGGGGCTCACGGTGCGCTCGGCCAACTTCGGTCAGAACTTCACCGCCGGCTTCCGTTCGCTGGGCGGCGGCGAGATGCCCGAGTACACCAAGGTCATCTACGAGTCCCGCTGGGAAGTGATGAACCGCATGTGGGCGGAGGCGCAGCAGCGGGGCGCGAACGCGGTCATCGCGATGCGCTTCGATTCGGGGTCGATCGGCAACTTCACCGAGTTCTGCGCCTACGGCACGGCGGCGGTGATCGAGCCCATCCAGGCGGAGGCGCCGCAGAATCCCCAGCAGCTCCAGGGCTGAGCCGTTCCGAGCACACTGGGATCCGCTGCTCCGTCTCTGCTCGGATGGGATCGGGCTTCCGGCTGAGAGTTCCCGAGGATTTCCTCCGCAGGAGCGCGGATCTCTGCCGCAGTGCTCGCGCGTCGCGATGCGCCGCAGAGCCGGGGCCGTGCCGTGCGAATGGCAGGTCATGGCCCGGGCCTCAGATGATGCCCCTGGGCGATGGCCGTCATGATGAGAAGCTGCACACCCGGCCAGTCCTCGAGCACCTGCCAGTAGCCGACTCGGATGACGTGGTAGCCGTCGAGGTCGAGCGCTCCGTCGTGACGGTTGTCGGAGGTGCGCTGCGCGCCCGTGTGGGTCGCGCCGTCGATCTGCACGACGAGCCGCTCACCGATCAAGAAGTCCACCCGATGACCGTTCACCCAGGCCTGGGGCACGATCCGCACTCGGAGCCATCGCAGTCTCGTGAGGAAGATGCTCTCCAGGCCCGAATCCGAGAACGGCGTGCTCTCCGCGAGAAGCCGCCTGGCGGCGCCCCGGAACGGCAGACGCCTCAGTCGTTCCAGAGTGGTCGCCCTCCGGTTGAGCGCCGATTCCCAGATCGCGAGCGCCGACTCCCAGGGCTGACAGCCGGCGACGTAGGCCAGCACGTTCTCCAGCCGATCCTCGAGGAGGTCGGGGTGGCGGGGGACGACCGGAGCACCCCAGTGGATCGCGCATCCGGGCGCCTCGACGCGCGAATCGGGAGTGCGCGCCGCCAGATGCGGCCGGTCCTCCGCGAGCACCCAGAGCCCCAGCCGTCGGGCCTGCGTCACGCAGCTCAGCACCCCGCCGCGAGCGGCGGCGGAGAGCAGCTCGGGGTCGGCATCGGGAAGCGCGATCCACCCTCGACGCGGCCGGACGAGGATGCCTCTTGCGATGCCGTCGGCGATCCGGTGCCTCGAGACGCCGAGCCTCTGCAGCGTGCCGGCGCGCGCGACGCCTCGAGTGCGGGAGAGGGCGGTGCGCGGATCCATGCTTCCAGCATGCGCGTGCGCGAGGGTGCCGGAGGTCGGTCTCGGGACATCTGTGGAGGGATCAGCGTATTTTGTGCGGAGAGGTGCCTGTGCACGGCGAAAGGGACTCATCAGGGACTCATCGCGGCAGGTCCGCCCTGCGTCGCTTCCGCGGACCGCCCGCCGGCATTCGGTCCGAGATCTGCATTCGGGCCGACCCGGGCCGCGAATCCGATCAGCCCGAATGCAGATCTCGGCTGGAGCGCTGCCGGGAGTCCGCAGCCGACAGTCCGCCGTGCGTCGACACTCCCGATACGAGCAGCCCCGAGGGCAACGGGCACGACAGACGCCACGAGGAGCTGACCGCAGGGCAGCGCGCCGCCGACCGCATGCGCAACGGCATGGGCTCATGACCGTCATCGGGATCTTCGTCGCCTTCATGATGGAGTGGTCCCTGCTCAACCCGAGCGCGCAGGCCTCGGATTCATCCTGCTCAATCTCTTCCTGAGCATGGTCGCGGGCCCGCAGGGAGCGATCCCGCTGATCGCCGCGAAACGTCAGGACGCGATCGCCGCGGCGCTCGCGCAGCACGACTCCGAGACCAGCCTCGCCGCCAAGCTCGAGATCGAAGAGCTCATGGCGATCAACCGGCAGCAGCTCGAGATGCCGTCCGAGCTGCGCCTGCTCGAGAAGGACGTCGAGGGGCCTAGCGGTCCACGAGCGTGAGCAGCTCGCCGACCTCGCAGCCGAGCGCCCGGCAGATCGCCGTCAGCGTCGAGAAGCGGATCGCTCGTGCCCGGTCGTTCTTCAGCACCGAGAGGTTCACGAGGCTCACCCCGACCCGCTCGCTGAGCTCGGTGAGGGTCATGCCCCGCTCGGCGAGCAGCTCGTCGAGCCGGCAGTGGATCGCGTGCCCCTCCTCGGGCTCAGCGGGGCTCATACCAGTCCCTCGGTCTCGCGCTGGAGTCGGTCGCCGACGCCGAAGGCGGTGACGACGATCGCGACGATGAAGGCCCCGATGACGTAGGGGAAGAGGTCGACGGAAAGCACCACCGTGTTGTCGAAGGAGCGATCAGAGATGTCGGCGACGGCTCCGTTCGCCACCATGTTGCCGAAGAAGGGCGGGAGTGCCGAGCCGATGAGTCCGGTGAAGCCCGCGGTGGAGACGAGCGCCGTGTTGCCTCTTCCGAAGATGCGCCCGCGCAGGATGTTGCGGGCGAGCAGGATGAGGCAGATCACCACCGTGGCGACGGTGAGAAACGCGATGGCCGGCTCGATGAGCGCCGCGACGACGGAAGGGGCCGGCAGCTGCTCGGCGACGACGTAAGCGGTGTCGAGCGTCACCGGCACGGGCGCTCCGCCCGGGCCGATGGGGGCGTCTGCCCGGGTGTCGAAGAACTCGGCGAGCACCGGGACGTTCTCGCCGAGCAGTACCTCCATGATGCGGGCGATTGCGGCGATCGCGCTCCATGCGACGATGGCGAGGCCCGCCACCATGAAGATGGCGATGCCGATGCGGTCGCCGAACGACGGCCGGTACTCGGTTGCGGTGGTCATGATCCCCCCGGTGATTTATCGAATATCGATATTATTGTTTATCGATAAACTAAGCCCGATCGCGCGAGATGTCAAGCGCGAGTGACGCCTAGGGCGAACACGGCCACGCGATCCGGTATCTGCGCGTAGCCTGGACTCATCGGCCGGGCCGCACGACGACGCGGCTCCGGTCACAGGAGGTTGAAGATGTTCGAGAGATTCACGGATCGCGCCCGCCGGGTGGTCGTGCTCGCCCAAGAAGAGGCGAAGCTGCTGAACCACAACTACATCGGCACCGAGCACATCCTGCTCGGCCTCATCCACGAGGGCGAGGGCGTGGCCGCGAAGGCGCTCGAGCAGCTCGACATCTCGCTCGACGCGGTGCGCGAACAGGTCACCGACATCATCGGCACGGGGCAGCAGCCGCCGGCCGGTCACATCCCGTTCACGCCGCGCGCGAAGAAGGTGCTCGAGCTGAGCCTCCGCGAGGCGCTGCAGCTCGGCCACAACTACATCGGCACCGAGCACATCCTGCTCGGCCTCATCCGGGAAGGCGAGGGCGTCGCCGCCCAGGTGCTCGTGAAGCTCGGCGCCGACCTCAACCGCGTGCGGCAGACCGTGATCCAGCTCCTCTCCGGCTACCAGGCCGGCAAGGAGGCCGTGGCCGTGGGCGCCTCCGAGAGCGCGGGCGCCGAGGCCAAGGGCTCGCAGGTGCTCGACCAGTTCGGGCGCAACCTGACGCAGGCCGCCCGCGAGGGGAAGCTCGACCCGGTCATCGGGCGCGAGAAGGAGGTGGAGCGGGTCATGCAGATCCTCTCCCGCCGCACCAAGAACAACCCCGTGCTGATCGGCGAACCCGGCGTCGGCAAGACCGCCGTCGTCGAGGGCCTCGCGCAGGCGATCGTCAAGGGCGAGGTGCCCGAGACGCTGAAGGACAAGCAGGTCTACGTGCTCGACCTCTCCTCGCTCATCGCGGGCAGCCGCTACCGCGGCGACTTCGAGGAGCGTCTGAAGAAGGTCACCAAGGAGATCCGCAACCGCGGCGACATCATCATCTTCATCGACGAGATCCACACCCTCGTCGGCGCGGGTGCGGCCGAGGGCGCGATCGACGCCGCCAACATCCTGAAGCCGATGCTGGCCCGCGGCGAGCTGCAGACCATCGGCGCGACCACGCTCGACGAGTTCCGCAAGCACTTCGAGAAGGACGCCGCGCTCGAGCGCCGCTTCCAGTCGGTCATGGTCAACGAGCCGTCGTTGCCGCACGCCATCAACATCCTGAAGGGCCTGCGCGACCGCTACGAGGCGCACCACAAGGTCTCCATCACCGACGGCGCGATCGTCGCCGCGGTGAACCTCGCCGACCGCTACGTGCAGGATCGCTTCCTGCCCGACAAGGCGATCGACCTGATCGACGAGGCTGGCGCCCGGCTGCGCCTGTCGATCCTGTCGAGCCCGCCCGAGCTGCGCGAGTTCGACGAGAAGATCGCGGTCGTGCGCGCCGACAAGGAGAAGGCGATCGAGGATCAGGACTTCGAGAAGGCCGCGTCCATGCGCGACGAGGAGAAGAAGCTGATCGCCGAGCGGCTGCGCCTCGAGAAGCAGTGGCGCAAGGGCGAGGTCGAGACGAGCGCCGAGGTCGACGAGGGGCTCATCGCCGAGGTGCTGGCCCAGGCCACGGGCATCCCGGTGTTCAAGCTCACCGAGGAGGAGACGGCGCGTCTCAGGTTCATGGAGGAGGCCCTGCACCAGCGGGTCATCGGCCAGAACGAGGCCATCTCGGCGCTCGCGAAGACGATCCGCCGCCAGCGCGCGGGCCTCAAGGACCCGAAGCGTCCCTCGGGCTCGTTCATCTTCGCCGGCCCCACGGGTGTCGGCAAGACCGAGCTCGCGAAGGCGCTCGCCGAGTTCCTCTTCGACGACGAGGACGCGCTGATCTCGCTCGACATGTCGGAGTACGGCGAGAAGCACACGGTGTCGCGCCTCTTCGGAGCGCCCCCAGGCTTCGTCGGCTTCGAGGAGGGCGGCCAGCTCACCGAGAAGGTGCGCCGCAAGCCGTTCTCGGTCGTGCTCTTCGACGAGATCGAGAAGGCGCACCCCGACATCTTCAACTCGCTGCTGCAGGTGCTCGAGGAGGGTCGCCTCACCGACGGCCAGGGCCGCGTGGTCGACTTCAAGAACACCGTCATCATCATGACCACGAACCTCGGTTCGAAGGGCATCGCGGGCGGCCCCGTCGGCTTCCAGGTCGAGGGCGACACGCAGATCGGCTACGAGGTGATGAAGGGCAAGGTGAACGAGGAGCTGAAGAAGCACTTCAAGCCCGAGTTCCTGAACCGCGTCGACGACACGATCGTGTTCCCGCAGCTCTCGAAGCCCGAGTTGCTGCAGATCGTGGGCCTCTTCGTGAAGCAGCTGGCGGATCGTCTGCTCGACCGCGACATCCGCATCGAGATCTCGCAGGCGGCCCGGGAGCGCCTCATCGAGGTCGGCTACGATCCCACGCTGGGTGCGCGTCCGCTGCGCCGCGCGATGCAGCGGGAGATCGAGGATCGCCTCTCGGAGCGGATCCTGAGCGCCGAGCTGCTCGCCGGCGAACTCGTGAAGGTCGACTTCGTCGACGGCGAGTTCACCTTCGAGAGCGAGGGCTCGTCGAAGGATCACGGCGGGGCCTCGGCGGCGGCCGCCGCCGCAGTCGCCTCGTCGGCGCCGACCCTCGGCGCCGCGGAGTAACCAGATCCTCGGAGGGGGTCCGCCTGCGGGCGGGCCCCCTCCGTCGTCTGGTCGGGGCGGTGCATCCCGGCGCGTTCCGGCCGAGATCTGCACTCCGGCTCGGATCTGCGTTCCGGCCGAGATCTGCACTCCGGCCGACGTGAGTGCGCCCGGAGCTCGGCCGGAGTGCAGATCTCGGCCGGAGCGCGGAGGGCGAGCGGGACAGGCCGAGCGGAGCACTAGACTCGCTCCATGACCTCCGGAGGAGCAGGCGCGGTGCGAGTGCGCCCGGCGCGCACGAGCGACGTGGCCGCGATGGTGGCGCTCATGGAGCCGCTCGTCGAGCGGCGGATCCTGCTCGGCAAGGACCTGGTGGAGCTCTACGGCGCGGTGCCCGAGTTCATGGTCGCCGTGGACGAGGCGGATCGGGTCGTCGGGTACGGCGCGGTGCACGTGATGTGGGAGCAGCTCGGCGAGGTGCGCACCCTCGGGGTCGCGGACGGGTGGCTGGGCCGGGGCGTGGGGCACGCGCTGCTCGAGGCGCTCGAGCGGAGGGCTCTCGACCTGGGGCTGTGCCAGCTGTTCTGCCTCACCTTCGAGGTCGACTTCTTCGAGCGGCACGGCTTCGAGGCGGTCGGGGAGGACGAGCGGCTCGTCGCCGCAGACGTGTACGCCGAGCTGCTGCGCTCGCACGACGAGGGCGTGGCGGAGTTCCTCGATCTCGCGCGGGTGAAGCCCAACACGCTCGGCAACACTCGCATGTTGAAGCGACTGTGAGGGGTCCCGCGGGGTTATGGTGAGGCTATGCCGAGCTGGAAAGAGCCCGTGGGCCCCAAGGGCAAGAACGTCTATCTGAGGCGCCGGCTCCTGGTGCTCGCCGGCGTCGTCGCGCTCGCCGTCGCGATCGTGCTGATCATCGTCCGCCCCGGCTCGAGCGGCGGAGCCGCGGGGGTGCGCGAGGTGGAGGTTCCCGACGACCTCGTCGAGGTCGAGCAGCAGGATCAGAGTCAGACGGCCGAGGACGAGGATCCGGATCAGATCGACGCGTGCGCGCCCGGCCGCTTGGTGGTCACCCCGATCACCGACAGCGGCAGCTACGGGCCGGAGGATCTGCCGCTCCTGAGCCTCAGCATCGAGAACACCGGCGACGAGGAGTGCTCGGCCGACCTCGGCACCGCCGGCATGATCTTCGAGATCACGAGCGGCAGCGACCAGATCTGGCGCTCCACCGACTGTCAGCAGAACCCGGATCATCGCGTGGTGATCCTGAAGCCGGGAACCCCGCTCGAGACGGAGGGCATTCCGTGGGACCGTACCCGCAGCGGCCCCGATACGTGCGACGCCGAGCGGGAGCCGGTCGTCGGCGGCGGCGCCTCGTACCATCTGCGCGCCACGGCCGCCGGGGTGCAGAGCGGCGGCACGGCCCAGTTCCAGCTGTACTGAGGCGATGCGATCGGCGAGCGCGGGGCGCACTATAGACGCTCGCGACGCGCTTGACCACGCCCTGGCATCGGCCTCGTGAAGCGGGAAGCCTGGAACCCTCACCGACCCGGAGGAGGACACCGTGAACGATCGAGACAAGCCCGCTGGCGAGCCCGCCCCGCAGAAGCCGATCGACTCCGGGGGCAGGTCCGATTCCGTGAAGTACCCGGAGAAGCCGATTGACTACGGGCATGCGCCCGACGAGGAGGACCCGCCGGATCATCAGTGGGTCGGACCGGAGTCGAACCCCGCGGCAGCGGGCGACGACGACTCGGACGCCGGATGGATCGGGCCGGAGTCCAATCCGGCCTCCGGCGAACCCGCCTGAAGGCACGAGCGGCACGCTCCTCCCGCTCCTCCACGGAGCCGGACGGGCGGGCACCTCGGATGTCCGCGGGCTCGCGGCCGGCCGGCCTCCGGTGATCGGCCGCACCCGGTCGGGGCGATGCGCCGCTTCCGCGGGGCCGCGTGAGGCTATCATCGAGGTATGGAGAAGAAGCAGCGCGCGTCGGAGACCGGCATCCGCATGGAGATCATCGAGGGCACCGATGAGGGAGTTGCGCTCGACGCCCTGGTCGACGACTTCATCCACGGCAAGACGAAGAGCGTGCTGAAGAACCTGCACGAGCCCGCCGACGGCGACGACGAGGATCCCGCGGCCGGCTGAGCCTTTCGGATCGAGCCGCTCGGATCGGGCCTTTCGGGGAGCGGATCCGGGTGCAGTTCCGGCGAGCGGTTCCGGAGCGGCTCAGCCGAGCGACTCCCCGAGCCGCAGGGCGAGCCACAGCTCCGCCCGGTGGTCGGCGTCGTCGACGAGCCGCCCGGTGATCCGCTCGATGCGCGCGAGGCGGTCGCGCAGGGTGTTGCGGTGGATGCCGAGCTCCTCTGCGGCGGGTCGGCGCGAGCCGCCGTGCGCGAGGAAGACGCGCAGCGTCTCGCGCAGCGTCGCGCTCTCGGTCCCGGGCTCGGCCAGCGGGCCGAGTACCGCGTCGCGCAGATGCGCGGCGCGGGTCGGATCGCCGGTTCCCGTGTCGAGCAGCGCCTCCAGCAGCGGAGAGTCGTTCTCGACGCGGATCGCCACCGGGGTGCGCGGCTCGGCGTAGAGCTGCGCGACCCCCGACAGCGCTCCGATGCGCCGCTCCGCCGAGCGCAGGCTGAGTGCCGCCTCCGGGAGGGCCGCGGCCCGACCGATCACGCAGTCGAGACCGAAGCCGTGCAGCGATTCGACCGCCCGCTCGAGCGCCTCCGCCGTGTCGGGGCAGAGCTGCCGTGCGACCGCGAGCCCGGAGTCGCGCGGCTCGCCGATGGTGACGAGTCGATCGAGCCCGTGCCGCGGGGCGCGGAACCATGCCGCGATGCGCTCGGCGGCCCCCTGCACGGTGATCGCGCGGATTCGCGTGGGCAGCGGGACCGCGGGATCCAGTATCCGCGCGGCGCCGGCGAGGGGCTCCCCGCGCATGAGCCCGTCGGTCAGGGAGGCCCAGCGCCGCCGTTCGCGCTCCTCGTCCCGCCGCGCGCCGCGCAGTTCGAGACCCAGCACCATGGCGCCGGCGGCGACGACGGCGCGTTCCTCGGCGCCGAGCGGCGGTCCCTCCGCGAGTGCGAGGGTAGCGTCGCCAGCGGGATCGAGCGGCAGCGATTCCGCCGCGGCGCCGCTCTCGCGGAACCCCGCCGTCGCCGCGATCGGGGTGCCGTCGCCGCGCCGCAGCGCGAGCTGCCGCAATATGCGCGGCCGCAGACCC
>CALMSE010000036.1 GCA_937872275.1 uncultured Leucobacter sp.
GCGCCGGCGCCTGGTTCACCGTCACGAAGCAGCTGCGCGACGAGAAGATCACCGTTCCGGGTAACGCGCCCGTGCTGGCGGGCAAGCCCGTGCAGGGCCCCGCGACCGCCTATGTGCAGGCGCTCGTCATCAAGGGCAACGCCGAGCGCGGGGCGGGTGGGCGCACGTTCGCCGACATCAGCGAGGCCCTGCGCGGGGTCGACTCGAGCAGCGACGAGGCCCACGAGCTGCGCAACCAGAGCTCGGCGCTGTCGACGGCGGCCGCGCTGCGCACCTCGCTCATGACCTCGGTGCTCGCGTACGGTGTGAGCGCCTTCGCCGCCGGGCTCGGCGCCCTTCTCTCGGTCATCGGGTCGCAGCTTCGCCGCGCGGGCGAGAGGTAGGGCCCCGAGTCCGCGACGGGTGCCCCGCGAGCTCGTGACGGGCGTTCCCGGAGCCCGCGAGCCGGGAGCGGAACGCGCGCTGCGGCGGAGCGGAGCGCGTCATCCCTCGCAGAGGCAGAAGGGATGGCCGGCCGGATCGAGGAAGACCTTCCAGTCCCGCTCCGCGCCGGGCTGGTGCGGGTGCTCCTCGGCGCCCGCCGACAGCGCCAGGGGAGTGGCCTCATCGATCGAATCGACCCAGAAGTCGAGGTGGGCCTGCTGCGGCACGCGGCCCTCGGGCCAGGTCGGGCGCACGTGGTTCTCGACCCGCTGGCAGGCGATCTCGAACGCGGCGCCCGCGCCCTTGGGCGGAACCACCCGTACCCAGTCCGGACTGTCGGAGGCGCGCACGCCCCAGCCGAGCAATCTCCCGTAGAACTCTGCGAGCCGCAGCGGATCGGGGCAGTCCAGTGCGAACACGTGGCGCTTCGCCCGAATCGGATCGTTCATGCGACCAGAGTCTACGCCGCGGACGAACCGGGGAGGCCCGGGTTCGCAGCCCGCGGGCGCGAGGGATGAGCGAGGGATGAGCGAGAGGCTGAGAGAATGAACGGCAACGTCAGCGAACGGAGAAGCGATGTCTGAGCAGGATCGATCCGCCCTGCCGCCGTGCCCCGAGTGCGCGAGCGAGTATGCATACGAGCAGGGCGCGCTGCTGGTGTGCCCGATGTGCGGCCACGAATGGGCGTCCGGCGAGGCCGGCGACGCGGAGGCGGCCGATGGCGACGGGGCCGAGTGGATCGTCCGCGACGCGGTCGGCAACGTGCTCTCCGACGGCGACACCGTGACCCTCGTGAAGAGCGTCAAGGTCTCGGGCGCCGGCGGCGGTGCCATCAAGGTCGGCACGAAGGTGCCGGGCATCCGTCTGATCGCCGACGGCGTGGGGGATCACGACATCGACGCCCGCGTCCCCGGCTTCGGCAAGCTCCAGCTCAAGTCGAGCGTCGTCAAGCGCGTCGGCTGACGGCGCGCCCTCGGATATCGCTCTCTCTCTGGTCGACCGATCTCGTGCCCGCATTCGCCGCCGTCCTCGCCACCGTCGTGCTCGGGATCCTCGCCGTGCTCCAGGCGGCCCTCGCGCTCGGCGCCCCGCTCGGCCGCTTCGCCTGGGGCGGGAGGCACCGCGTGCTGCCCGCGGGGCTGCGCGTCGGCAGCGCGCTGTCGATTCCGATCTACGCCGTCATCGCGGTCGTTCTGCTGGCGCGGGCCGGAGTCCTGCCGCTGCTCGTCGGCTCGCCGGTCGTCGACGTCGCCGCGTGGGCGGTGTTCGGCTATCTCGTGCTCGCCGTCCTCATGAACGCGGTCTCGCGCAGCAGACCCGAGCGATACGCGATGACGCCGGCGAGCATCGTGCTCGCCGTCTGCGCGTTGCTCGTCGCGCTGGGCTGAACGGCGGTGCCCGGGCGATCCGCGGCACGCCTCCCGCCGGAGATCCGGGGGTTCTGCTTCGCCGCGGATCGCGGGATACTGATGCTGTCGAGTCCCGACGCCGAAGGAGACCATCATGACGCACACGCTCGCCACCTACATCGCACTGCCCGGCACCACCGCCGAGGCCATGGAGCACTGGCACGAGGTGTTCGGCGGCGAGCTGAACATCCAGCGCTACGGCGACGTCCCGCTCGAGGGCATGCCGTTCGAACCCGATCCGCAGGCCGTCGCGCATGCGGTGCTCACGACCCCGGCCGGCGTCATCACCGGCGGCGACGCCATGGACAGCGAGAACGACTACCCGGTGCGGGGCACCGCCTACTCGATGCTCTACACGACCGACACCGCGGACGAGTCGCGCGAGCTCATCCGCAGGCTCCTCGACGGCGGCGGCGCCGAGGGCATGCCGTTCGAGCGCGCCCCGTGGGGCGACTGGTACGGGCAGGTCTTCGACCGCTTCGGTGTGATGTGGGCCTTCTCCTGCAGCAGCGACTGAGCGTCGACGCGAGCCTCGCCCGCGAAGCCGCCGCACCCTCGCGCCGACATTCCCTCGCGCCGACGCGCTAGCGTGGAGGAGTGACGATCTCAGCTCCCCTGCACTCCACGCTCCTCGGCGGATCGGGCGAGGCGCCGACCGTGCGCGTCGCCTTCCTGCACGGGCTGTTCGGGCGGGGGCGGAACTTCTCGCGGATCGCACAGGATCTCGAGCCCGAGGCGCAGAGCCTGCTGGTCGACCTGCCCAACCACGGGCAGTCGGGCTGGACCGAGCGCTTCGACTTCGTAGAGATCGCCGACCTGGTGGCCGAGCACCTGCGCGCGGGGTTCGCGGCGGAGGGCCCGGTCGACGTCGTGGGGCACTCGATGGGGGGCAAGGTCGCCATGGTGCTCGCGCTGCGGCACCCGGATCTCGTGCGGCGGCTCGTCGTCGTCGACATCTCCCCGGTCGCCTCGGGATCGGCGCGCGGCGAGTTCGCGCACCTGCTGTCGGCGCTCGCGGGCCTCGACCTCGTCTCGATGACGAGCCGGACGGAGGCGCACGCCGCGCTCCGCGAGGCGATCCCGAACGACACGGTGCGGGGGTTCCTGCTGCAGAACCTGCAGCGCGAGGGCGACGGCTTCGCCTGGCAGCCGAATCTCCGGCTGCTGCACGACGAGCTCGAGAAGGTCATGGGCTTCCCCGACATGTCGGGGTACCGCTTCGAGGGGCCGGTGCTCTGGGTGCGCGGCGAGCGCTCCGACTACGTCGTCGACGACGACGCCCCGGCCATGCGCGCGCTCTTCCCGAAGACGACGCGCGTCACGGTGCGGGGCGCGGGCCACTGGGTGCACTCCGAGAGACCCGATGAGTTCACCGCCGCCCTGCGATCGTTCCTGCTGCCGTAGCATCGGTGCAGGAGGGCCGCGATCCGCCGGACGGCCCGCGAATCGAGAGGTGGCCGGCATGCCGGAGCAGGTGAAGGGCCCGAAATCGTACTTCCCGTCGATCGAGGCGAAGTACGGCAAGAGCATCGACGAGTGGATCGCCGAACTGCGCCCGCTCGCGGGGGAGACGCACATGGATCAGGTCGCCTTCCTCAAGGCGCAGGGCATGGGGCACGGCCACGCGAACGCGCTCGTGCACGTCTTCCGGGCCGAGCACGACGGAGCCTGACCGCCCGCTCGGAGCCGCCGGGCCGCCGGGCCGCCGGAACGCCGGTAGGCTCGGGACATGGCGGTTTCGATTCGGCTGGAGACCCGCATCGCGGCTCCGATCGAGCGCTGCTTCGCCCTCAGCCTCTCGGTCGATGCCCACGCGAGGTCGATGGCCGATTCGCGGGAGCGCCCGATCGCGGGGGTGACCTCCGGCGAGATGCGTCTGGGCGAGACGGTCACCTGGCGCGCCCGGCACTTCGGGATCCCCTGGCGCATGACCTCGCGCATCGCGGAGTACGCCGAGCCGCATCGCTTCGTCGACGAGCAGGTCTCGGGGCCCTTCGCCCGCTGGCATCACGAGCACCGCTTCGCGCCCGAGGGCGGGGCGACCCTGATGGCCGATGTCGTGGAGTATGCGGCGCCGCTCGGGGTGCTCGGCCGTCTCGCCGAGCGCCTGGTGCTGACCCGCTACCTGACGCGCCTGCTGCAGCGGCGCAACGACTGGCTCGCGCGGCAGCTCGAGGGCGGATCGCGCCCATGAGCCGGCGGGAGGGCAGGCCGGCGCCGCACCACCGCGTGCGGATGCGGTGGATCATGGCGCTCGCGTGCGGCGCGGCGGTCGCGGCGCTGGCGATGCCGTGGATCGGGATCCCCGCGGGCCTCCTCGCCGGCTGGGGCGCGCTCGCGCTCGTGAGCATCGTCTGGACGCTGCTCGTCGTGTGGCCGATGGACGCGACGCAGACGCGGGATCACGCCACCGCGGAGGATCCGGGTCGTGTGATCGCGCGCGGCATCGCGACCGTGGGCAGCGTCGCGAGCCTCGCCGCGGTCGTCGTGGTCGTCGTGGAGGCGCGAGCGGCTCAGGGCGCGTCGGCGTTCGTGCTCGCCGGCATCGCGATGCTGAGCGTCGTGAGCTCGTGGGCGCTCATCCAGGTCGACTACGTGCTGCGCTACGCCCACGTCTACTACCAGGACGACGGCAGCGGCTCCCCGGCGCGCGGCATCGACTTCAACCAGCGCGAGGATCCGCAGTACGTCGACTTCGCCTACTTCTCGGTGGGGCTCGGCATGACGTATCAGGTCGCCGACACGAACGTGACGCGCACCGAGGTGCGCCGCATCGTGATCGCGCAGACGCTGCTCGGCTACCTCTTCGGCGCAGGCATTCTCGCCACGGTGATCAACCTCATCGCCGGCCTGGGCTGAGGCGGGCGACCACCTCCTCAGCGTCGTTCTGTAATCTGTCAGGGTGAACGATGATGAGCTGCGCGCATTCCTCGAGTCCGCCACGGTCGGCGATGACGGTGCCGGCGATCGCGGCGGCGACACGGCCGGTGACGAGGGCCGGTCGCGAGCCGAGACCGAGCCGACCGTGGTGCTGCCGCCCGCGCCGGGGGGCGCCGACGACCGGGTGCCGAGCTTCGACGAGCTGATCGCCTCGGGAGCGGCCGGAGACGAGGATCTCGCGCCGATCGTGCTGCCGGGCCCGGCCTCGGCCGGGAAGCGGCCCTTCCCGTTCGGCGAGCCCGCGGCGATGCCGGCGCCGAAGCCGGCGCAGAAGCCGGCGCAGCCGGCCG
>CALMSE010000037.1 GCA_937872275.1 uncultured Leucobacter sp.
GCCCGCGTGCGCATCGCGCAGGTCCTCACCTCGACCTCGGTGCGGGTCGAGCCGGTCGCGGCGGGGCCCGCGGCCGGCGATCCGCGCCCTGCGGACGCGGACTGACGTTCCGCCCCCGACCACACGTCCATCAGCCCATTCCGACCCGGAGAAGACATGCTGTTCGCAATCCCATCGATCATCGGAATCTTCGGCGCGATCGTCGCAGTCGTGCTGATCGCGCTCGTCATCATCAAGCGCTACCGCATCGCGAAGCCCGACGAGGCGATCATCGTCACGGGCGGCAAGGGCAAGGAGGTGCGCTCGGCCGACGGCACCACGACACGCGACCTCTCGGGCCAGAAGGTCGTCACGGGCGGCGGCGTCTTCGTGCTGCCCTTCGTGCAGAAGTCGTTCTCCATCTCGTTGCGTTCGCGCCGGCTCTCCATCACGACCGAGGCGCAGACGACCGACGGCATCACGATCCAGGCCCAGGCCGTCGCCGTGGTGAAGGTCGGCGGCACCCAGGAGATGATCCGCGCCGCCGCCCAGCGCTTCCTCTCGAACTCCGACGAGATCGACGAGTCGACGCAGGAGGTGCTGTCGGGCTCGCTGCGCTCGATCATCGGCGGCCTCACCGTGCTGCAGATCATCCGCGACCGCGCGATCGTGGCCCAGAGCGTGCTCGAGGCCGCGGAGGACGCGCTCACGAAACAGGGTCTCGTCGTCGACACCCTGCAGATCCAGGAGATCCGCGACGGCGCCGACTACATCTCCAACATCGGCCGCCCCGAGGCCGCGAAGGTGCGGCAGACCGCCGACATCGCCGAGACCAACGCCTACCAGGCCTCGGAGGAGGCGAAGATCGCCGCCGAGAAGGTGCTGCTCGACCGCAACCGCGAGTTGAAGCTGCGCCAGGCCGAGATCCAGGCGGAGACCGACAAGGCGAGCGCGCAGGCGGCGGCCGCCGATCCGCTCGAGAAGGCGATCCAGCAGCAGACCATCGTGCAGCAGCAGGAGATCACCGCACAGCGCGAGGTCGCGCTGAAGAAGGAGCAGCTGAACGCCGAGGTGCGCGCGGTCGCCGAGGCGGAGGCCTTCCGCGTCGAGGCCATCGCGAAGGCGGAGGCCGCGGCCACCGTCGCCGCAGCCGAGGCGGAGGCGCGGGCGCTCGAGACGAAGGGCCTCGCCGAAGCGCGGGCCACCGAGGCCAAGGGCCTCGCGGAGGCCCAGGCGATCGACGCGCGGGCGCGCGCCCTCGAGGCGCAGGCCGAATCGGTGCTCGCGCAGGAGCTGATCCACCTGCTGCCCGCGATCGCGCGCGAGTACGCGCAGGCGATCGGCTCGATCGACACGATGACGGTCGTATCGGCCGACGGCACCGCGAAGGTGGCGGGCGAGGCCATGGGCAACCTCAAGGGGCTGCTCGACATGGCCCGGGACACGGTCGGCATCGACCTCGTGGGCATGCTGAACGGCGCCGTGACGGGCGGGGCCGCGGGCTCCGCGGCCGGGCGCGCCTCGGTGCATGCCGAGAAGGCCGCCCAGGCCGAGAAGAGCGAGAGGGACGTGCGGGGCGCTCAGGCCGAGGGCGGCGCCGCTCTGCGCGAGACCGCCGAACGGCTCCGCGGAGAGGCCTCCGCGGCTGAAGCCGCGGCGCGCGCCCTCGCCGCGGATGCGGTGCGGCCCGCGGGTGATCCGCCGCTTCCGCCGACGAACCCGTCAGAATAGGAGGCATGTCCCTCCCGGCCCCGCCCGCAGCCCCGATCGAGGTCGAGGCGATCGTGGTGCGCCTGCGTCGTCACGGGCGGCGACTGCTGCTGCCCGTCGCCGTCCTCATCGCGACGGCGGGGGCGGCCGGATACTGGGTCGGCTCGCTGCCCGAGCCCTGGATGAACCTCGCCGCCGCGGGAGGTGCGGCCCTCGTCGCGCTCGTGCTCGGCATCGGGCCCATCCTCGGCTGGCTCGCCACCCGGGTGACGATCACGACCCGCAGGGTCATCGTCCGCCGGGGCTTCTTCGTGCACCACCGCAGCGAGCTGCCGCTCGCGCGGGTGCGCGAGGTGCGCATGAGGCGCGGGCCCGTGCAGCGGATGTTCGGATCGGGCGACGTCGAACTCGTGGTCGGGGTGGAGGCCCCCGCCGTGCTGCGCGACATCCCCGGGCCGGTCGCCGTGGTCGACGCGCTGCACGAGCTGATCGGGCTCGACTACGCGCGCGAGACCGCGGCGGGCGCGCAGATCGGCGCGCCGGCGGGCTGACCTAGGCGGTTCGCGCGATGAGCGTGTCGATCAGGCGCCCTGCGAGGTCGACGAGGCGCGCGATCTCGTTCTCGTCGCGATCCACCCATCGGCACTCCGGGTCGCCGACCGGCACGAAGTCCTCGTGCCGCTCCCAGACCATCAGGGTGCGTTCGGCGCCCAGCACGTACTGCTGCCACCAGATCTGGCGCAGGTAGCCCCGCGGGATCGAGCGCCACGCCTTGTTCGTCGTCTTGATCTCGGCGAGCTCGAGGCTCCCGCCCTCCCGCTCGGCCAGCCCGTCCGGCGTCGCGAGGTGGCGGCGGTCGAACTCGGCGTGGAAGAGCGCCCGGCTCGGCGAGATGCCGTGCTCGCGGAGCACCCAGGCCGCGATCTCGGGCTCCCGAGCGGTTCCGTGCCGGGTGTAGGCGTTGCCGCTGAAGGAACTGCCGTGCAGCTTCTCCCACGCCGTGGTGTCGATCGAGCGCGGCGTCGAGAGCTTCGCGACATCGGTCGCGGTGATGCCGCGCGAGCGCGCCCGCATCCATTCCATGCGGTCGCTGCCGTCGGTGACGACGCGCTGCAGATAGGCGGGGGCGGGGGAGTCCATCACCACTATTGTGGCATCGGGACGAACGGGAGAGCGGCATTCCGCTGGTGCGCCCGTCGAAATCGGTCGGGGTCAGACACTCACCCGAATTACTCAGACGATACCGAGCAGAAGCTGTCAGAATCTACAGTTATGGGGGCACAGACACTGAAACACGCAGGCGGAGCGAAGATACGCGCGCTCGTCGTGGACGATGAGGAATCGATACTGCAACTCCTCGCCATGGCGCTCAGATACGAGGGCTGGGAGGTCGAGACCGCGGCCGGGGGAGCCGAGGCGCTCGAGAAGGTGAGATCCTTCTCTCCCGATGTCGCCGTACTCGACATCATGCTGCCCGATTTCGACGGGTTGCAGGTGCTGTCGAGGATGCGCAGCGAGGGCTTCCTGCTGCCCGTCCTCTTCCTGACGGCGCTCGATTCGGTCGACGATCGGGTGAACGGGTTGACCGCGGGCGGCGACGACTACGTCGTGAAGCCGTTCAGCCTCGAAGAGCTGATCGCCCGCCTGCGCGCGCTCGTTCGCCGCTCGCAGCTCATGCTCGACCAGCAGCCCGATCCGGTGCTGCGGGTGGGAGACCTGCTGCTGAACGAGGACAGCTACGAGGTGGAGCGCGGGGGCGATCCGATCGATCTCACCACGACGGAGTTCGAGCTGCTGCGCTATCTCATGCGCAACCCGCGGCGCGTGCTGTCGAAGTCGCAGATCCTCGATCGCGTGTGGAGCTACGACTTCACCGGCAAGCCGAGCGTCGTCGAGCTCTACATCTCGTACCTGCGCAAGAAGATCGACACCGGTCGCGATCCGATGATCCACACGGTGCGCGGAGCGGGGTACATGATCAAGGCGGCGTAGTCGTCGCGTCCGAACGGCCCGCTTCCGCCCGATACGGGTCGGCGGGCCTCCTCGTCGTCGCGAGGAGTCTCGGAGATGTCACGGATCTCGGACCAGAACACCGGGAACGATCCGAGATCCGTGACATCTCCGAGTTCCGTGACGGAAGCCGGACCCGGAGCCGCCGCGGCCGTGGCGCGAGCGCGCGCGGACGGGGCGTAAAATAGACGATTGTGCCTACCTACGCCTATCGCTGCACCGCCTGCGACCACGCCTTCGACATCCACCAGTCCTTCGACGATGCGACGCTCACCGTCTGCCCGGAGTGCGGGGGCAAGCTGCGCAAGGTCTTCGGCAGCCTCGGGGTGACCTTCAACGGCTCGGGCTTCTACCGCACGGATTCGCGGGCGCGGAGCGGCTCGGGGTCGGAGGGCGGATCCGCGCCGGCCTCCGGCGGCGGGTCCGGCGCCGCGGCCCCGAGCTCGTCGGGCTCGGGC
>CALMSE010000038.1 GCA_937872275.1 uncultured Leucobacter sp.
CCTGCCGCCCCTCCGACCCCTCCCGCGCCCGCACGGCGCGTGCTGGGGGCGTCGCGACGCTCGGCGATCCCCGCCTTCGAGGTGATGCGCATCACCGACCGCATCGCGCTCCGCCGCGCCGAGGGCCACGACGTGGTCTCGCTCTGCGCCGGCGAACCCGGGGCGCGGCCCGCGCCCGGCACGCTGAAGCCCGCCGGGTACACGGGCCCGCTCGGCACCACGCCGTTGCGCGAGGCCATCGCCGGGCACTACCGCGCCTGGTACGGGGTCGAGGTCGATCCCGGCCGAGTCGCCGTCACCACCGGTTCCTCTGGCGCGTTCCAACTCGCCTTCCTCGCCGCCTTCGACGCCGGCGACCGTGTCGCGCTCGCGAGCCCCGGCTACCCGGCCTACCGCAACATCCTCGCCGCGCTCGGCGTGCAGGTGGTCGAGATCCCGACCGGGCCCGCGACGCGCTACCAGCCGACGCCCGAGCTGCTCGACGACGCCGTCGCCCGGCACGGCGAGCTCGCGGGGCTCGTGATCGCCTCGCCGGCGAACCCCACCGGCACCATGCTCGGCCGATCCGAGCTGACCGCCCTGGCCGAGTGGTGCCGCGCCCGCGGCGTGCGCCTCATCAGCGACGAGATCTACCACGGCATCACCTTCGCGAGCCCCGGCGACCCCGAGCCGCGTGGGCCGCGCGGGGGGCATGGTGCGCGCGAGGCAGCCGCCCGCGGGGCGCAGCGAGGGGTCTCGGTGATCGAGCTCGAGCCCGAGGCGATCGTCATCAACTCCTTCTCGAAGTACTGGGGCATGACCGGCTGGCGCCTCGGCTGGGCTCTGCTGCCGCAGGGGCTCGTCGCCCCCTTCGAGGCGCTCGCCTCGAACTTCGCCCTGTCGCCGCCGGCTCCCGCCCAGGAGCTGGCGCTCACCGCCTTCACCCCCGAGAGCTACGCCGAGCGCGACGCGGTGGTCGAGGGCTTCGCGCGGGCCCGCGCGCTGATCCTCGATGCCGCGCCCGCGCTGCGCTGGGGGGCCGCCGCACCGAGTGACGGCGCCTTCTACTACTACAGCGAGCTCGGCCCGCAGCTCGAGCGCTACGGCACCGCCACGGCCTACGCCGCGGCCCTGCTCGAGCAGGCGGATGTGGCGATCGTGCCGGGCGTCGACTTCGACCCGATCGCGGGCGAACGAGCCGTCAGGCTCTCCTACGCCGCAGGTGAGGCGGCCGTGGCCGAGGCGCTCGAGCGCATCCTCCGCTTCCAGGGCTGAGCGTCGCGCTCCGGGCGCGACCCGTGCACCGCGCGGTTCAGGCCGTGCGGATCGGCGTGCCCGCGGGGAGGCCGGTGCGCGCCTGCAGAGCCTCGTCCACGGCCGGATCCGCCGGATCCACCCCGAGCTCGGCGAGCACCGCCGCGCCGGTGCCGGCGCCGGGCGCGAAGACCAGTTCGATCGCAGCGGCGGTGGTGCGCAGCGGCTCCACGAGCTCCGCCTCGAGGCGCGACAGCACCGAGCGGATCGCGCTCGCCGCCGCCGCGGCACCCGGCCCCGGGAGGGGCTTCGACACGGTCGCGTAGGCGACCCCGCTGCCCGAGCGAGCCTCGCCCGAGACCTGCGCACTGTCGAGGGTCAGCACGAAGGTGAGGTCTCCGCCGGCGGCCGGCGCCGGGGCGAGCGGCAACGTCGGAACGCCCGACGGGGCGCCTCCGTGATCGTGATGATCGGATGACGCCCCGCCGAACGTGAACTTCAGACTCATGCCTTCAAGGCTACGCCCTTCGGGCGGCCCGTCCGTCCGCCGTCCGCCCGTCTTCGGCCTGCGCCCGCGACGGGGTGCGAGCCGCCGGGAACGCGGAGCCGGGCGTTGCGGAGGGGGCGTTACGAGTTCGCCGCGACGACCTCCGCATAAGGCGCGGAGGGCAGTTCGGGGAATGCCTCGGCGACGCCCTGGTTGGTGATGACGCCGGCGTGGGCGTTCAGTCCCCTGGCGAGCGCCTCGTCGGCGGCGAGGGCGGCGCCCCAGCCCCGGTCGGCGAGGGCGACCACGTAGGGCAGCGTGGCGTTGGTGAGCGCCGCGGTCGAGGTCTCGGGCACGGCACCCGGCATGTTCGCCACGCAGTAGTAGATCGACTCGTGCACCGGGAAGGTGGGGTCGTCGTGCGTGGTCGGCCGCGAGTTCTCGAAGCAGCCGCCCTGGTCGATCGCGATGTCGACGAGCACCGAGCCCGGCTTCATCTGGGCCACCATCTCGTCCGTCACGAGCTTGGGCGCCTTCTCGCCGGGGATCAGCACGGAGCCGATCACGAGATCCGCGTCGCGCAGCGCCTCGGTGATGTTGTGCGCGTTCGAGGTGCGGGTCTGGATGCGCCCGTCGAACTCGTCTTCGAGCTGCTTCAGCCGGGGGATCGAGATGTCGATGATCACGACCTCGGCACCCATGCCGAACGCGATGCGGGCGGCCTGCTCGCCGGCCGCGCCGCCGCCGATGACGACGACCTTGCCGCGCCGGGTCGCGGTCACGCCGCCGAGCAGCACGCCGCGGCCGCCGTTCGCCTTCATGAGGCTGTTGGCGCCGACCTGCACCGAGAGGCGGCCCGCGACCTCCGACATGGGGGCGAGCAGGGGCAGTGAGCGGTTCGCGAGCTGCACGGTCTCGTAGGCGATCGCGGTCGTGCCCGAGGCGAGCACCGCGTCCGTGCACTCGCGCGAGGCCGCGAGGTGCAGGTAGGTGAAGAGCACCTGGCCTGCGCGCATCCGGCCGTACTCGGCCGCGATCGGCTCCTTGACCTTCAGGATCATGTCGCTTCCGGCCCAGACCTCGTCGGCCGAGGCGACGATGGTCGCACCGGCGGCCGCGAACTCGGCGTCGGTGATGGCCGAGCCGAGTCCGGCACCGGCCTCCACGAGCACCTCGTGGCCTCGGCGCCTCAGCTCGAAGACGCCCGCCTGCGTGATGGCGACGCGGTTCTCATTGTTCTTGATCTCGGTGGGGATTCCGACGCGCATGGCTCTCTACTCCGTCGTTGTTCGGTGCGTGTATGCTCCGATTCTGCACTATCTTCGTTCTGTTCAAAGAAAAACCGAATATCATTCGGGTACTGCGGAAGAACTCGATGCAGATCCCCGATTCCGACTGGAGCACCATGGAACGACCGAAGAATCTGCGAGGCGAGACGCCCCTCGACGAGGTGGATCGCCGCATCCTCGCCGAGCTGCAGCGCGACGGGCGCATGACGAACGCCGAGCTGGCGGATCGCGTCGGCATCGCCGCCTCCACCTGCGTGGCGCGGGTGCGCAGCCTCGTCTCCCGCAATGTCATCACCGGATTCTCCGCCCGGGTCGATCCCTCGATCACCGGCGTCACGCTCCAGGTGCTCGTGAGCGTGACGATCCGCTCGGGGGCCCGTCAGCGCATCGCCGAGTTCAGCGAGGAGCTGCGCGGGCTGCCCGAGGTGCTGCAGCTCTTCTTCCTCGGCGGGGTCGAGGACTTCATCATCCACCTCGCGGCCCGCGACTCCGATCACGTGCGCGACTTCGTCATGGAGCACCTTTCCGCGCATCCGGCGGTCTCGTCGACCCGCACGAGCATCGTCTTCAGCCACCACCAGAACCCCGTGCGGATTCCGGCATAGGGGCGCGCGCAACCGGAACGGGATCCGGCCCGATTCGGTGCTCGCCCGGCGCGGTCCGTCAGGTCGCGTGCTTGCCCCTGCCCTTGTCCCTGCCCCCTCACTCCTTGCCTCTCCCCGGGTCCCGCCCCCTCCGGCTCTCCCCGGGTCCCGCCCCCTCCGGCAAATCGGGGACGCAAAACTCGCTTTCGGGCCCCGGATAATCAACTTCTGCGTCCCCAACTCGGGAAAAGGGGCGGGGGTGGAGCGTGATACCCGGGCCCGGGTCCGCACCGGGGCCCGGTCCGGACCCGAGGCGGAGCCTAGTGCCCGCCCGGAGGCGTGAAGCGCATCTCGTGGGTGTCGAGCGCCGCCTCCGCCGCCCGCAGCGCCGAGCTGCTGAACTGGCCGATCGCGCGCTCCTCGAGCAGCGTCGCCCGCTGGGCCTCGATGACGGCGCGGCTGAGCCTCAGGTAGGCGCGGGCGTCCGACTGGTGCCCGTTCTCCTGCGCCGCATCCGGAGGCAGGGCGAAGGCCAGAGACGAGACCGAGCTGTGGATGCTGGATCGCACCCGGCCGACCACCGTCTCGGACGGCGGCTCGAGCGAGGGGTCGTCTTCCGCCGCCTCCCGCTCCTGCTCCACCGCGGCCTCCAGGGCGGCCTTGCCCGATTCCACGAGCTCGGCGTAGAGCGATACCAGCTCTTCGGTGCGGTCGTCTTTGCTCGGGCCCGCCGGCCGCAGCTTGCGGATGAGCGCCGGCAGGGAGAGCCCGTGCAGCAGCAGGGTCGCCACTGCGACGGCGAACGCGATCAGCACCAGTTGCGAGCGGTAGGGCACCGTGGTCGGGATCGATTGCGCCGCCGCGAGCGTCACCACTCCGCGCATGCCGCTCCAGCCGAGGATCGTGGCCCCGCGCCAGTCGAGGCCCTGCTCGCGGGCGTGCGCCGCGTCGGCCGCGGTGCGGCGCTCGAGAAGCTCGATGCGGCGCAGGCGCAGCGCGTGCGAATCGGTGTCGGGCTCCTCGGTCTTCTGCTTGCCGCGCACGCGTTCGGCGAAGCGCTGCATGCCGGCGGCCCGGGCCTCGTAGCGGGGCAGGGACCGCGCCAGCGCCCAGGTGACGGGCCCCATGAAGGCCATGCGCAGCACGATGAGCACCACGACGACGCCGAGCGCGATCAGCAGGGTGTGGTTCAGGTGCAGGTCGCTGCCCTCGACGTCTTCGACCAGCTTGTGCAGTTCCAGCCCCATGAGCAGGAAGACGCCGTTCTCGAGCAGGAACTGGGCGGTGCGCCAGTTGAGGCGCTCGTTGATGCGCGTGGTGGCGCTGAATTTGCGCGCGGCATGATGTCCGGAGTAGAGCCCCGTGACCACCACCGCGAGCACGCCGGAGGCGCCCAGGTACTCGGTCGGGACGAAGGAGATGAACGGCACCGCGAAGGAGATCACGGTGTCGTAGACCGGGTTGCGGATCTTCGAGCGCACCCAGACGGTGACGACGCCGACGGCGAGTCCGACGAGAATCGCGACGGCCACCGCGAAGGCGAACTGGCCGGCCGCCTCCCAGAACACGAAGCTGCCGGCGACGGCCGCGATCGCCGTGCGCAGCAGCACCAGGGAGGTCGCGTCGTTCACGAGGCTCTCGCCCTCGAGGATCGTGACGAGGCGGGGCGGCATGCCCACGCGCTTGCCGATGGAGGTCGCCGCGACCGCGTCGGTCGGGGCGACGACCGCGCCGAGCGCGACGGCCGCGGGGAAGGGGATCGCCGGCACCGCGAGGTGCAGCAGCCAGCCGATGACGAGCGCGGAGATGAGCACGAGCACGACGGAGAGCGCGGAGATCGGCCCGACGTTGCGGCGCAGGTCGATGACCGGCGTGTTCACGGCCGCGGCGTAGAGGATCGGGGGCAGCACCCCGAGCAGGATGATCTCGGGATCGATCGTGATGAGCGGCACACCCGGGATGTAGCCGATGCCGATACCGACGAGCACCAGGATCAGCGGCGCCGCGATGCTGATGCGCCCGGCCAGCATCGCCACGGCGACGACCAGCACGAGGCCGCCGACGGCGATGAGCGAGAGCTCTTCGATGTGCATGGGATAAGCGTAGCGGCGACCGCCGACGGCGAGGCGGGCGGGGAGCAGGGCACTGGGAGGGGCCGCGGCGGGAGGGCGACGCGGAGAGGGGGCGCGGGGAGAGGGGGCGCGGGGAGAGGAGGGGGGCGACGCGGATCAGGCCCCGAGCTCGACCTCCACGCCCCGGAAGGCGCCCCAGGCCTCGGCGGGCTCGCGCAGCCGCTCGAGATCGACCGACTCTCCCGGGAACGGCTCGATCCCGATCTGCACGCGCCTCGCGCGGGGCGTGCGCAGCCAGACGCCGACGACGCGCCCGCCCTCGACCACCGTCGCGCGGAACATGCCGTTGCGGCCGGGCACGATGCGCTCGAAGTGCTCGGGGGCGAGCACGGCCGATCGGTCGGTGTACCCGAGCAGGTGCTCGTCGAAGCCGGGCAGCAGCAGCGCGGCGCCCGGCACGCGGGAGGGGCCGGCGAGCAGTTCGGGATCCGCCCAGTACCGCGTACCCGCCACCTCGACCGCGGCGAGGCGTCCCTCGGACTCGGCGGCCGCGATGCCCCGCCGCGCCTCGCGCATCGTGAGGCCCGTCCACCAGGCCAGATCCCGATCCTGCACGGGCCCGCGACCGAGCGCGAAGCGGTGGGCGAGCTCGGCGAGCGCCTCGTCCCCGTCGAGCCGGCGGGGCGAGGCGATCCATTCCTCGGCCAAAACGAGGCGCGGCTCGGGCGCCCCGGCGCTCCCGCCGGCTCCGCCCCCTGCCGCCTCCGCGCCGACCGGTCCCGCGACCGCGATGCCGTTCTGGCACAGCCACCAGATCACGTGGTAGCGCCAGGGCCCCACGCCCTTCTCGGGGTCGCCGATGCCGCCCTCGGACCATGCCGCGCCGAGCTCGTCGCGGCTCAGCGAGCGGCCGCCGGCGAGTCGGTCCACCGCGATGTCGGTCATGCGGGCGAGCGTCTCGTCGTCGAGGCCGAGGAGCTGTCGGCGCTTCGCGGCGCCGGGCAGCACCCGGTGGTTCATGGCGGCCTGCATCCAGCCGATGTCCTCGGCCGCGACCACGTGGATCGTGCCGCGCATCGGCCACGAGCGCACGAGCGCGCCGGAGTCGAAGGCGGCGAGCACGTCGGCGTCGGTCGTGCCGGACGCCCGCACCCCCAGCGCCCACCGCGCCCCGTTCCAGTCCTGTCCCTGCAGCGCGAGCAGGCGATCCGCCACCGCGCGCACCCGACCGGG
>CALMSE010000039.1 GCA_937872275.1 uncultured Leucobacter sp.
GACCGCCCGCTCCGCCCGCTCGATGCGGCGCAGCAGCGCCTCGCGCGTGGGGGAGTGGAGGCGCCCGGTGGAGGCGCGCCGCGCGCCCGGTGCCCCCGCCTCGGGCGCGATCCGCTCCCCCTCGAGTCGCGGGTCCCGGCTCTCGTTCTTTTTCACATGTTTTATTGTAGTAAATAGATCGGCGCCGCGGGTGCCGGCCGGACCGCGGGCACCCGCGGGCGAAGGAGGAGCCATGGCAGACATCGAGATCCACCGCAGCCGCGAGGAGGCGGCCGCGCCTGCGAGCACCGGATGCGCCTGCGGCGGTCACGACGAGGGCGTGCCCGAGGTCGATGTGCAGACCATCCCGCACGCGGTGCGGCACGCGGCGATCTTCGGCATGCTCGACGGCCTGCGCCCGGGCTTCGCGATCGTGCTCTCGGCGACCCACGACCCGGTTCCGCTGCTGCAGCAGCTCGGGGAGCGCGCCCCCGGCCGCTTCGACGTCGAGTACCTGGCCCGCGGGCCGGAGCGCTGGCGGCTCCTCGTGACCCGCCTCGACGGCTAGGCGCTCGGCCCCGTCCCTTCTCGCCCCGCCCGCTTCCCCGGGACGGCGGCGCGGGCGCGGCGCGGCGGTGCGCGGACGACCGCCCCTCAGCCCGTTCGCTGGGAGGCGCGGTAGGCCGTGGGCGTCAGTCCCGTCGACTGCTTGAAGATGTGCGAGAACTGCGCGATGCTGCTGAAGCCGCATCGCTGCGCGGTCTCGGTGATGGAGAGCCCGCCCGCCGGATCGGAGAGCATCCGCTTCGCCTCCCGCAGGCGCTGCTCCCTGATCCACGCCGCCGGGGTCTCGCCCGTCTCGGCGAAGAGCTTGTGCACGCTGCGCACCGACAGGTAGTTCGCCTGGGCCACCTTCTCGACGGAGAGCTCCGGGTCCGAGAGGCTCGCGCGGATGAACTGCTTGATCGCATCGAGCTTGGAGTCTGGCTGCGCGCGATTCGCCGCATCCGCGCGCCGGGCCTTCATCATGAGCACCATCATCTCCAGCAGGCTGTGCCGCACATCGGTGTAGGGGGCGATCTGGTCGGAGCACTGCCGCAGGCCGAGCAGCGTCGTCCAGACGAGCGGCGCGATGCCGTCGCGCACCGACGCGGTCTCGACCGTGAGCTCGTCGAGCAGCCGCCGATCCTGCGGGGCGAGATCCCGTTTCGGGAAGCGGATGTTGATCGAGCGGTAGTCGTCGCCGACGCGGAGCGCGACCGGTGCCGTCGAGTCGTAGAGGGTGAACTCCCCGGCACCGATGGTCGCGACCCGGCCGCGCTGCTCGACCGACTTGCGCCCGGAGACCTGCAGCGAGAGCAGGTAGTGCGAGTCCTCGACCAGATGCGCGCGCTCCCGGAAGACGAGATGCGAGTCGCAGGTCACGCTGAAGATGCGGAAGCCGACCGCCGAGAACGCGTTGATCGAGCCCATGAACGCGGAGCGATCGCCGAAGTCGAAGCCGAAGCCGAGCGCGACCCCGGTGTTCACGCGCATCGGCCAGCTGTCGCTCGAGGTGTCGCCGCGCAACTCGGGCACGGAGTCGGAGAGGAGGCTCAGCAACTGATCCCTCGTGCTCATCTGCGGCCCCTTCGCCGGGTCAACGATCCATCGCGGCGGCCGGGCGCCCGTTGACGATGCGCCGTGATCGCCGGCCTACACTCCTACACGATGAGGCTAAGCAGGCCCGCTCCGGAAGCTCAACGCCGAAGGGCGAACGGTGCAGATAGTCGAAAACGCCGGGCAGCTGTGCGATAGCCGGGGATCCGGAAGCCGCGAAGTATGGAGTGTGCACCTCGGCTGAACAGGCGGATCCGCACTCGTGATCGGCCGCCCGCCCGGCGGAGGCGCGCACACCGACTCGAGGAGGAGAACCATGGAGACCACCCTTACCGCCCCCGCGCGGTCCATCGACGAGCGCCGCCCGGCGGACTACCCGGGAGCCGACGAGCTGGTGCGCCGGGCCCGAGCGCTCATCCCGCTCATCCGCGAGCGCTCGCAGGAGTCGGAGGATCTCACGACCTTCCCGGAGGCGCTGCGCGAGAAGTTCATCGAGAACGACCTCTACCGGCTCTACGTGCCCACCCGCTACGGCGGCTTCGAGGAGACGCCGCGCAACTTCATGCGCATCGTCATGGAGGTCGCCCGCGGCGACATGAGCACCGGATGGAGCTTCGCCCTCACGGCCAACCACGCCCTGCAGATCGGCTCGTGGTTCCCCGAGGCCGCGCAGGACATGGTCTTCGGCGCGGGCGACTTCCGCGCCGCCGCGAACTACGTGCCGACGCTCACCGCGAAGAAGGTCGACGCCGGCTGGCGGATCGACGGCACCGTGAAGTACTGCTCGGGTCTGCCCCACTCGACCTACTTCATGGGGCAGACGGTGCTCGAGGGCGAGAACGCCG
>CALMSE010000040.1 GCA_937872275.1 uncultured Leucobacter sp.
CGCCGTCGCTGCTGATCGGCGGCGGGTACCTCTCGCCGATGTGGGTGCACCTCGTGGGCCCGAAGCGGGCGAAGCTCGTCTCATTCGATGCCGGCCACCGCATCAGCGGCACGACTGCGGTCGAATGGGGATGGGCGACGCATGCCGTGCCGGAGGAGGGGTTCGAGCGGCACATCGACGAGCTCGCCCGCTCGATCGCCCGCACCCCCGGCAACGTGCTGCGCATGAAGAAGGAGGCGCTCAACCGGGTGACCGAACTGCAGGGGCTCCTGACCTACGCGCGCATGGGCGCCGAGACCGACGCCCTGCTGCACCAGTCCCAGGAAGTGAAGGAAGTGCAGGGGTGGATCCGTGACATGGGGCTCAAGGCGGCCATCGCCCGCTTCAACGAAGACGGCGCCCCCGATTTCGAGGTGTGACGATGAGTGACCGAAAGCCCTTCTCGCAGCTGCCGTTCCTCGGAGGGATCGACGTGCGCCATGCGCGTGACGAGCTGCCCACCGCGCTCGGCACGCTGTCCCTGATCACCCCGGCGCATGTGCGTCGGGCGAGCACGCTGGTGCGCGAGGGGATGACGATCCCCCTCAACCTGCCGCTCGACGCCTTCGACCCGCCGCTCTTCGGCCGCGCCCCGGTCGAGCACGAGTCCCTGCAGCCGAATCGAAACGAGGCAGAGGATCTGCTGCACCGCTTCAATCCGCAGTCCTCCTCGCAGCTCGACGGCCTCGGCCATGTGCGCGCCAGGGAGTTCGGCTTCTTCGACGGCTCGACCGAGTTGGACACCGCGCGCGAGAGCATCGGCATCCACCACTTCGCGGAAAGGGGCATCGCCGGCCGCGCCGTGCTGCTCGACATGACCGTCGTCGAACCCGACCCCTTCCAGCCGCGCAGTCTCACCGTCGACGAGCTGCGCGAGGTCGCCTCCCAGCAGGGCGTGCAGATCGGGGAGGGCGACATCCTCATCGTCCACACCGGCTGGGGCGAGGCCTACCTGAAGAAGCAGGATCCCGTGCTGCTCGCGGCGTGGAGCGGGCTCGAGGGCAGCGCGGCGATGGCCGAGTTCCTATGGGACACCGGCGTCGCGCTGCTCGGATCCGACAATCCCTCGATCGAGCCCGGCCCGGGCGACCCCAAGCACGGCTCGCTGCACCGTCGTTCTCTCCCGGCGCTCGGGCTGTCGTTCCTGGAGCTCCTCGACCTCCGACGGCTCGTCGCCGAGGCACGGGTTCGCAACCGCTGGGAGTTCTTCTTCGTCTCGGTGCCGCTGAATCTGCGGCGCGGCGTGTCGTCGACGGCGAACGCCATGGTGGTGCTCTGACCGGCGCCCGCCCCCCCCGCCGAAACAGCATCCAAGCCTCGAAACCGCATCCGAATCACGTGTTTTGAATGCGCTCTCGGCACCGGGATGCTGTTTCGGCGGAGAGCGGGGCAGGACGGGCGGGTGGCGGGCCTGCGGCCCGGCTAGAATCGAACCGAGGTCGCACAGTTCGAAGGAGACGCGCATGAGCCAGCTGCTGCCCGAGGGCCTGAACGGGGTGGTGCACGGCCGTGGCGCCATCGTGCCGCTCGAGCCGGTTCCCGCCGAACGCGTCGACTACGGCACTCCCCGCCAGGGCGCGCTCGACCTCGGCACGGTCGGCGGAGCCGAGGCCGGGCTCTGGGAGCTGCGCGACGGCGCCGTGCTCGACGTCGAGGTCGACGAGGTCTTCGTCGTGATCTCCGGCGGCGCGACCATCAAGCTGCTCGACGAGGGCCGCAGCATCGACGTCAAGACGGGCGACGTGATGCGCCTCACCGCGGGCACGCGCACCCGCTGGATCGTGAAGGATCACGTCCGCAAGTTCTACCTCGCCGCCGAGTAGAGCGGTCGCCTCGACGGCCGCAGGCGCCGCGGCTCGCACCGCGCCGCCGCAGGCCGGCACTCCGGTCGCGCCATCGGGCGCGCCTCGGGGCCGCGCAGTCGATAGAGTTTCTCCCAGTGTCCACGAGCTCGAGGGAGAGACGCAGTGAGTCAGATCTGGAAGCAGCACGGCGACGGCAGGCGCGTCGCCCCCGACGCGGTCGTGCTCCCCGAGGAGCGCCTGAGCTGGCCGAAGACCGTCGGCTTCGGCGCGCAGCACGTCGTCGCCATGTTCGGCGCCACCTTCCTGGTGCCGCTCATCACGGGCTTCCCGCCGACCGCGACGCTGTTCTTCTCGGGCCTCGGCACGCTGCTGTTCCTCGTGCTGACGGGCAACCGGCTGCCCAGCTACCTCGGCTCGTCCTTCGCCTTCATCGCCCCGATCATGGCGGCGACGGCGGGCGGCGATCCCGAGCACCCCGACCTCGCCCGCGCCTCCTTCGGCATCCTGGCGATCGGCGTGCTCATGGCGATCGTCGGCATCATCGTGCAGCGCTTCGGCACGGGGTGGATCAACGCGCTCATGCCGCCCGTCGTGATGGGCGCGATCGTCGCCCTCATCGGATTCAATCTCGCGCCGGTCGTCAAGACGAACTGGGATGCGACGGCGAACTCCGGCTGGGTGGCGCTCATCACGATCGCCGCGGTGCTGCTCATCACCGTGCTGTTCCGCGGCCTCATCGGCAGGCTCTCGATCGTGCTCGGCATGGTCGTCGGCTACATCGCCGCGATCCCGATGGGCGAGGTCGACTTCTCCGGGGTCGCGAACGCCGCCTGGGTGGGGCTTCCCGACTTCCATCTGCCCGGCAACCCCTTCGCCGACCCGTCGCTGTGGGGGCTGCTGCCCATGTTCCTGCCGGTCGTGCTCGTGCTCATCGCCGAGAACGTCGGCCACGTCAAGAGCGTCGGTTTGATGATCGGCAGGGACATGGATCCGCTCACCGGCCGTGCCCTGCTCGCCGACGGCGTCTCGACCCTGCTCGCCGGCCTCGGCGGAGGCTCGGGAACCACCACCTACGGCGAGAACATCGGCGTCATGGCGGCGACGCGGGTCTACTCGACCGCCGCGTACTGGGTCGCGGGCGTCATCGCGATCCTGCTCGGCTTCTCCCCGAAGGTCGGCGCCGTCATCTTCTCGGTGCCGGCGGGCGTGCTCGCGGGCGTGACCGTCGCGCTCTACGGCCTCATCGGCCTCATCGGCGTGAAGATCTGGATCGACCACAAGGTCGACTTCACGAAGCCGATCAACCAGTTCACCGCGGCGGTCGCGCTCATCGTCGGCATCGCCGACTTCACCTTGGCGCTGGGCTCCGAGGATCAGCCGATCGTCTTCAACGGCATCGCCCTCGGAACGATCGCCGCCATCGTGATCTACCACGTCATGGCCGCCATCGCACGGGCCCGCGGCACGCACGAGGTCGCGACCCCGATCCCGGCGCCCGACCCCGCCGATGCGGCGGATCCGGAGGCCGCGGCGCAGGCGCGGCACGGCTGACGCGCAAAACACCGCGTCGCTTCCCGGGAATACGCCGCTCGCCGCTTAGTGTGGCGGTGTGTGGAGTGTGGATCGGCGCCGTCGGCAGAGCGCCAATGCAGATGAGTCGGAGGCCCGTGCGAGCGGGGCTCCCGCTCCGGTGACGGAGGGATCGCTCGCGCCGAAGCCCGATCCCGAGGCCGTCGCGCCCGCTGAGCACCTCACCGAACCGGTGCTCACCGGCCCCATCGCGGCCGTGGACCGCTTCGCGTCCGAGCACGAGGACTGGCGCCGCGAGCTCTCGGACATCGGCGGGCCGAGCCCGCTGATCCACTTCGACGACCAGCCCGCGAACCGCATCGAGCTCTCCACCACGCACCCCGGCGGTCTGCCCCAGTTCATCACGGGCCAGAAGATCCTCCTCTCCGCGCTGATCCGCGACGATCTGGCCCTGCGCCAGGCCCGCCGCGCGGCCGCCCGCGTCACCGACAAGGCCATCGAGATGCGCACCGTGCGCGGCCTCGAGACCGTGCACCT
>CALMSE010000041.1 GCA_937872275.1 uncultured Leucobacter sp.
GGCCCCGCCGGCAGCCCCGCGGGCGCCGTGCTCGTCGCGACCCCGACGGGGAGCGTCGAGGTGCCGGTCGTCACCGCGGGCGAGATCGCGGAGCCGGATCTCTGGTGGCGACTCACTCACCCGTCGGTGCTGTTCGGAGGTGGCAGCCATGACTGAGCTCACAGGCTCGCCCAGCGGCATCGGCGCGCGAAGCGATGCTTCGCTGCAGCGCCTGGCCGGGTGGCGACTGACTCACCCGTCGGTGCTCTTCGGAGGTGGCAGCCGGTGATCGCCGTCATCGTCGTCGGTCTGGTCGCGATGCTCGCCTGGACGCTCTTCAGCGCGCGCCTGAGCCGCTGGCAGGTCACTGGCCCCGTCGCGATGGTGCTCTGCGGCATCGCGCTCGGGTTCATCATGACCGACAGCATCGTGACGGAGCTCGACACCGAGCTCGCGGAGCGGATCGTCGAGCTCATCCTCGCCGTGCTGCTCTTCATCGACGCGACCGAGGTGCGCGGGGGCTACCTCGGCGGCCAGCGCGGCATCGTCGCGCGCCTGCTCGGCATCGCCCTCCCGGTCTCGCTCGTGCTCGCCGTGCTCGTGGGCCTCCCCCTCCTCGGGGTCTCCTCGATCGCGATCATCGTCGCGATCGCCCTGGTGCTGATCCCAGTCGACTTCGCGCCCGCCGCGGGGTTCCTCCGCGACCGCATGGTCCCGAGCCGCCTGCGCAGCGCCCTCTCCGTCGAGAGCGGCTACGCCGACGCGATCCGCGCCCCCATCTTCGCCTTCGCCCTCGTGGTCGTCGAATCGCCCGAGAAGCCGCACAGCCTGCTCGAGCTCGTCGAGCACGCCCTGCCGGACATCGGCTTCGCGATCGTCGTCGGCGCGGGGGTCGGGGCGCTCACCGGCCTGCTGGGGCGGATCGCCCTGCACCGCGGCTGGGTGCGCTCCGAGGGCCTGCGGCTCGCGGCGGTGCTGATCCCCCTCGTCACCTACGCCTGCGCGGTGGCGCTGCACGGCAACGGCTTCGTCGCGGCCTTCATCGCCGGCATCACCTACCGCATCATGCGGTTGCGGGGCCGCGGCGGCGGATCGCACGACGGCGTCGAGGCGCGCGAGACCGAGCTGCGGAAGGAGCTCCGAGCGGTCGAGGACATCGGCGCGCTCGCCTCCCTGCTCATGTGGTTCGTGTTCGGCACGGTGGTCGCGATCGTCTTCCTGCTGCCCCCCGAATGGCTGTGGCTGCTCTACGGCCTGCTCGCCCTCACCCTGCTGCGCTCGCTGCCCGTGCAGCTGTCGATGCTCGGCAGCGGGCTCCCGTTCCGCGAGCGGGCGGCGCTCGGCTTCATGGGGCCGCGCGGCACCTCGACCATTGTGTTCGGCCTGCTCGCGTTCAACGCCATCGAGACCGACGACGCCATCGTCGTGCTCTACGTGATGGTGGTCACGGTGCTCGGCAGCGTGATCCTGCACGGCCTCCTCGGCCCCTTCATCTCACGGCGCATCCTGGGCCGCTCGGCGAAGGCCGCCCGGGGAGTGCCGGGGCCCTAGGGCGCCCGCCCTCACCTCACGACCGGCAGGCCGGTGGCCCGAGCCGCCTGCTCGAGCGAGCCGAGGTTCGTGAGGTTCGTGAAGCCGGCCTGCTCCATGAGAGCGATGGCCTGACCGGAGCGGTTGCCCGAGCGGCAGTAGACGAAGTACTCGGCGTCGGGGTCGAGGCTCGGGATCGCCGCCGCGACCTCGCCGCCGGTGAAGTCGAGCGGCTCGGCGCCCTCCAGATGCCCGCTCGCGAACTCTTCGGGGGTGCGCACGTCGAGGACGATCGTGTCGGCGCCGACCGGGGTGCCGCCCGAGGCGGGCGCCCCGGAGCAGGCGGTGGCCCCGACGAGCAGGGCGAGGGCGACGAGCGGGAGGGCGGCGGAGAGACGCATGCGGGGTTCCTTCGTGTGATCGGCGGATCGATGGATCGGGGTTCAGGCGGCGACGGGGAGCCTGCCGGCCCACGCGGCCCAGGCCAGGTAGCTGCCTTCGAGTTCGGCGACGTCGTAGCCCGCGCGGCGCAGCGCGCTCGCCGCCACGCTGCCCCGCACCCCGCTCTGGCAGTAGCACACGATGGTGCCCTCGCCGGGGGCTGACAGGCTGTCGAGGTTCCAGAGCAGGCGGCCGCCGGAGAGCTGCGCGGCGCCGGGCAGGTGGCCCTCGGCGTACTCCGTCCTGTTGCGCACGTCGAGCAGCATCGCCCGCTCGAAGCCGTCGAGATCCTCGGGCCCCACGAGCTTCGGCCGCACGAGTTCGAGGCCGTCGAGCGAGACGATGTAGCCGCGCACCGTATCGATGCCGACGCGCACCAGGTGGTCGCGGAGCGCCTCGGCCTCAGCGCGGTTCGAGGCGAGCAGCACGAGCGGGCGGCTCTCGGTCTCGGGATCGTAGACCCACGCGCCGTAGCTCGCGGCCTTGTCGACGCCGGGCACGTTGAGCGAGCGCGCGACTGTGCCCTCGTGCACCTCTCGGTTGCCTCGGGTGTCGACGAAGATGACGCTGTCGTCGGAGAGGGCGGCGGCGAGCTGCGGCGCCGTGTACTCGATGAGCTCGGGCGCCTCGCCGATCACCGCTGGTCCGACCTTGTTCTGCACCTTCATACGGCCGAAGTAGGCGTGGGCGTCGGGCTGGCCGCTCAGCAGCTCGTCGACGAAGCCCTGCTCGTCGCCGTCCCGCAAGTAGCGCGACCACCACGAGAAATTGCGCTCGTAGCCGACGGTCGAGGCGGCGATCGCGCCGAGCGCCTTGCCGCAGGCCGAGCCCGAGCCGTGCGCGGGCAGCACCTGCACGTAGTCGGGCAGGGTGAGGAAGCGGTCGCGGAGGCTCGCGAAGAGGTCCCCGGCCCCCCGGAAGCGGGTGTCGACACCGCCCGCGGCCTCGTCGAGCAGGTCGGGCCGGCCGAGGTCGCCCACGAAGACGAAGTCGCCCGTGAGCATGAAGCCGGGCTCGCTCGACTGCGCTCCGTCGGTGATGAGGAACGACATGTGCTCGGGGGTGTGGCCCGGCGTGTGCACCGCTTCGACGACGATGTTGCCGAGGCGGATCCGGTGGCCGTGCTTCATCCGCACGGCGTCGTCGAACGCCTCGGAGTAGGTCCAGTCGGGCCCGCCCTCGTCGGAGACGTGCATGCGGGCGCCGGTGCGCGCGGCGAGCTCCCGGGTGCCGGAGAGGTAGTCGGCGTGGATGTGGGTCTCGGTGACGGCCACGATCCGCATGCCGTGCTTCTCGGCGAGCTCGAGGTAGACGTCGAGGTCGCGACGGGGGTCGACGACGATCGCCGCGCCCTTCGCCTGGCAGCCGATGAGGTAGCTCGCCTGCGCGAGATCCTCGTCGTAGATGCGTTCCAGCAGCATGAGAACTCCGATTCGTCGGTTCGATGGTGGGGAGGGGTCGTCAGCCGCAGCTGCAGCGCTCGGCCTCGGGCACGCCGGCCAGGGCCTGCTCGATGTGCTGGCCGCAGCCGCTCCAGGTGGGTCTGCCGCAGTCCGGGCAGGTGACGCGTGCGCACATGATGGGGATCCCTTTCAGACTCGATTGGATTCGCTGAATACCCCACTGGGTATTTTGGAATTGGGAACACTATACCCTAGGGGGTATCATCCATGTCAAGTTCGACTCCGATCGGCGCGGTCGCCGGCGGGCGCGGGCGCAGGCGCAGGCGCGGGCTAGCGCAGCCCCTCGGCGGCGCCG